>CAMOTK010000001.1 GCA_946625715.1 uncultured Prevotella sp.
TTCATCTCAAATAATTGTCGTACCTTTGCAGAGGTGTTCTATTGCTATGCAAAAATTTGCATTCAGCCTAAAACCGAACTTCCTCATTTTTCCCTGTCTTGCCTTTATTTCACGGTCATTCTGCGTTAATCTTCGATAATTGCTCTTTTGTTACAACCTTTTTTTTGTAACTTTGCAGGCAAATAAGAAAAGACGACATGATTGTTTGTATCGCAGAGAAGCCCAGTGTGGCACGCGACATCGCCCGAATACTGGGGGCTACGGCGTCGCACGAGGGCTATATGGAAGGCAACGGCTACCAGGTGACGTGGACGTTCGGACACCTGTGCGAGCTGAAGATGCCTGAAGACTACACGCCCATGTGGAAGGCGTGGAGCCTCTCTTCGCTGCCTATGATTCCGCCGCGCTTCGGCATCCGACTGAAGGAAGACGACGGCATCAAGAAGCAGTTTGCCACTATCGAACGACTGATGCAGGCGGCCGACGGCATCGTGAACTGCGGCGACGCCGGCCAGGAAGGTGAGCTCATACAGCGCTGGGTGATGCAGAAGGCTCAGCCCACGTGCCCCGTGAAGCGCCTGTGGATTTCGTCGATGACCGACGAGGCCATCCGCGAAGGTTTTTCAAAGCTGAAGGACCAGTCGGAATACCAATCGCTCTACCTCGCCGGACTGTCGCGAGCCGTGGGCGACTGGCTCTTAGGCATCAATGCCACACGCCTGTACACTATCAAATACGGTCAGAACCGCCAGGTGCTCAGCATCGGGCGCGTTCAGACACCCACGCTCGCCCTGATTGTCAACCGCCAGAAGGAGATAGACAACTTCAAGCCGGAGCCCTACTGGGTGCTGGCCACCGTCTATCGCGACACCACGTTTACGGCCACGCAGGGCAAGTTCACGTCGAAGGAAGAGGGCGAGCAGGCCTTTGCCACCATCGAAGGCAAGCCCTTCACCGTGACCGACGTGCAGAAGAAGGCGGGCCGCGAGACGCCCCCGTCGCTCTTCGACCTGACGTCGCTGCAGGTGGAGTGCAACAAGAAGTTCGGCTTCTCGGCCGAGATGACGCTCAACCTCGTGCAGTCGCTCTACGAGAAGAAGTTCACCACCTATCCCCGTGTAGACACGACCTACCTTTCTGACGATATCTACGCCAAGTGTCCTCAGACGATGAACGGCCTGTTTCAGACGAAGTTCAGCGGTGTGGCGCCCTATGCCGAACTGGTGCGCCCGCTGGGCGGCAAGAAGTTGCTGAAGTCGAAGAAGGTGTTCGACTCGTCGAAGGTGACCGACCACCACGCCATCATTCCCACGGGCGTGCCGCCTCAGGGTCTGAGCGACGTGGAGCAGCGCGTGTTCGACCTCATTGCCCGCCGCTTCATTGCCGTGTTCTATCCCGACTGTAAGTTCTCGACGACCACCGTTCTGGGTAAAGTGGAGACCCCCCATACGGCATCCGAGGAAGCGACCCCCCATACGGCCCCCGAGGGGGCTTCTATAGAGTTTAAGGTGACGGGTAGGGAGATTCTGGAGCCTGGATGGCGCGTCGTATTTGCAAAGGACAACGACGAAGACACTAACGTGTCCCCCTCGGGGGACGACAGGGGGGTCACTGCCTCAGGGGACGACACCAAACTCCCTCACTTCCAGAAAGGCGAGACGGGGCCTCACGTGCCCACGCTCAGCGAGAAGTGGACCACCCCGCCGCCCTACTACACCGAGGCCACGCTGCTGCGCGCCATGGAGACGGCCGGCAAGCTGGTAGACGACGAGACGCTGCGCGCCGCCCTGAAGGAAAACGGCATCGGCCGTCCGTCGACACGTGCGGCCATCATCGAGACGCTCTTCAAGCGCCACTATATCCGCAAGGAGCGCAAGCGCCTTGTGGCCACGCCCACGGGCATCGAGCTCATCGACCTCATTCACGAGGACCTGCTCAAGAGTGCCGAACTGACGGGCATCTGGGAGAAGAAGCTGCGCGACATTGAGCGCCAGGAGTATGCGCCTCAGCAGTTCATCGACGAGCTGAAGCAGCAGGTGACCAGCATCGTGCAACAGGTCATCAGCGACCAGTCGAACCGCCGCGTCACCGTGGAAGAGCCGGCGCCGGCCAAAGCCGCCAAGAAGACCGCAGCAACCGCCGACGGCGACAAACCCAAGCGCAAGCGCACCACGAAGAAGAAGGCCGACGCCCCAGCACCTGCTGCGACTGCGCCAACAGCCATACAGGTGGGACAGCCGTGTCCGCTCTGCGGCCAGGGCCACATCATCAAGGGCAAGACGGCCTTCGGCTGCAGCCGCTGGCAGGAAGGATGCACGTGGCGACAGCCGTTTGAGGCACCGACCTCGTAGGCGTGCAGTCCCATTTTTGTACGAAACTATAACAATTTGAACATATTTACCACCAACAAACCAATAAAAAAGATGTACTTTTGCATCTGATAAACAAACGAAAGACCTATGAGAAAAATTTTCGCCACACTGGCCCTACTGACCATGACTGTCGCCGCCACGGCGCAGCAGAACGTGCTCAATGCAGCACGCAAGACCAACGACTACTTCATGCAGAAGTACGACGACCCCACCGTGCCCACCAACGTGGGCCGCATACGCACCAGCAACCTCTGGACGCGTGCCGTCTACTACGAAGGTCTGATGGCCCTGAACGAAATTGACCCGCAGCAGCGCTACATCGACTACACCACGCGCTGGGCCGACCACCACCAGTGGACCGCCCGCTACGGCGTGAAGGCCACCAATGCCGACGACCAGTGCTGTCAGCAGA
This sequence comes from uncultured Prevotella sp., assembly GCA_946625715.1. Classification (GTDB taxonomy): domain Bacteria; phylum Bacteroidota; class Bacteroidia; order Bacteroidales; family Bacteroidaceae; genus Prevotella. Next base: position 2,785 of record CAMOTK010000001.1, read on the forward strand.
CCTACATCGAACTGCACAAGCTCACCGGCCGCGGTTCGCTCGAGAAGACACGCGAGAACCTGCTCCTGCAGATGGCTACGGGCCGCAACGACTACTGGACCTGGATTGACGCCATCCAGATGGCTATGCCTGTATATATAAAGATGTATAGCGAGACACGCGACAAGCGCTTCCTCGACTATGCCATGCAGAGCTACACCTGGAGCCGCGACACCTGCGGCGGCGGACTCTTCAACACGGCCGAAGGACTGTGGTGGCGCGACAAGGACTACGTGCCCCCCTACAAGGAGAAGGACGGCCAGAACTGCTACTGGAGCCGCGGCAACGGCTGGGTCTATGCCGCCCTGGTGCGCTGCATGCAGGTGATGCCTAAGAAAGACAAGAACTACAAACGGCTGAAGCAGGACTTCATCCTCATGAGCGAAGCACTGCTGAAGTGCCAGCGCGAGGACGGCTTTTGGAACGTCAGCCTCGTGTCGCCCGTCACCTACGGCGGTCCTGAGATGACGGGCACGGGCCTCTTCCTCTACGGCATGAGCTGGGGCATACGCAACGGCGTGCTCAAGGCCAAGCAGTATCGTCCGGCCTGCGACCGCGCCTGGCAGGCCTTAGAGAGCTGTCTGCACGACGACGGCTTCTTAGGCTACAACCAGGGCACGGGCAAGGAGCCTTCTACCGGCCAGCCCGTCACGTTCAACAGCGTACCCGACTTTGAAGACTACGGCACGGGCTGCTATCTGCTCGGCGCCGCCGAATACTACAAACTCATCACCAAAAAATAAGCACGACAATGAAACACCGACACATACTACTGACTGTCCTTTCGTGTTTAGTCTGTTCGCTTTCGTTTGCACAACAATGGCCCACACCCCTTCCTGAGGCCAAGGCCGGCACGCGCTGGTGGTGGCTCGGCTCGGCCGTCGACCACGAGGGCTTGCAGTGGAATCTCGGTGAATATGCCCGCGTGGGCATCGGAGCGGTAGAGATTACGCCGCTCTATGGTGTGCAGGGCAATGAGGCCAACGACATCGACTTCCTCTCGCCGAAATGGATGGCGACGCTGCGCGACGTGCAGCAGATAGCCGACAAGAACGGCATCGAGGTAGACATGAACAACGGCACGGGCTGGCCCTTCGGCGGTCCAGAGGTGCCGCTCGACGAGGCCGCCTGCAAAGTGCTGTTTGTCGACACGCTCGTTCTATCGGCCACGATGCCCGATGCTGCGCAGTTTGACCTGCCCGTGCAAGCGAAAGAAAAGCCCTACGCCAAGCATCTCTTCTCGAAGGCGTTTCCCACGGACAAGGCCGGCGAGTGGCGCATCATTGCCGTCTACCAGTCGCGCACCCGTCAGAAGGTGAAGCGTGCGGCCCCTGGCGGCGAGGGCTGGGTGATTGACCACTTCGACCGCAACGCCGTGAAGCACTACTTGGAACGCTTCGAACGGGCCTTCGCCACGTCGGGCGTTGCCTATCCCCACACGTTCTTCAACGACAGCTACGAGGTGTATGGCGCCAACTGGACCCCTACCCTCTTCGACGAGTTTGCACGCCGACGCGGCTACCGGTTGGAAGACCATCTGCCCGAACTCTTAGACTTCCCCACCACTGGCGGTATGCCAGCCAGCCAGGTGCTGGCCGACTATCGCGAGACGCTGAGCGACCTGCTCTACGAGAACTTCACGCAGCAATGGGTCGACTGGGCCCACAGCCACGGCGTGATGGTGCGCAACCAGGCCCACGGTTCGCCCGCCAACCTGCTCGACCTGTATGCCGCCGTCGACATTCCCGAGATTGAAGGTTTCGGCCTTTCGGAACTGGGCATCAAGGGGCTGCGCACCGACCCCGGCAAGACGAAGAAGAACTACAGCGACGTGTCGATGCTGAAGTATGCACCGTCGGCTGCCCACGTCATGGGCAAGCGCTTCACGTCGAGCGAGACGTTCACGTGGCTGACCGAACACTTCCGCACCTCGCTCTCGCAGATGAAGCCCGACCTCGACCTGATGTTCACCTGCGGCGTCAACCACGTCTTCTTCCACGGGTCGTGCTACACACCGAAGAACGACGCCTGGCCCGGCTGGAAGTTCTATGCGTCCATCGACATGAGCCCCACCAACACCATCTGGCGCGACGCCCCTTACCTGATGCAGTACATTGAGCGCTGCCAGAGTTTTCTGCAGATGGGCCAGCCCGACAACGACTTCCTGGTCTACCTGCCCGTTCGCGACATGTGGCACAAGCGCCACGGCAAGGGCGAGAAGGGACTGCTCATGCAGTTCGACATCCACAAGATGGACCAGAAGGCGCCCGAGTTCATCAAGAGCATCCTCACCATCGACAGCTTAGGCTACGACTGCGACTACATCAGCGACCGCCAACTGGCGAAGGTGCACGTGGCCAACGGTAAGCTGATGACCGAGGGCGGCACGGGCTACAAAGCCATCATCATACCCTCGGGCACCACCATCACGCCCGAACTGAAAGCACTGCTCAAGCCGCTGGAAGCCTACGTGGTCTATGGCGAGAACGATGCCGAGATGGCCCGCTTTGCCAAGGCCGAGGCGATGAAGACCCGATACGGGCTGCGCGCCATTCGCCGCACCAACGACACGGGCCACCACTACTTCATGGCCAACCTGACGCCCAACGACGTAGACGCGTGGGTGCCGCTGGCCGTAGAGGCTAAGCAGGCCACGTGGTTCGACCCCATGACGGGCCGCATTATGCCTGCCGAGGTGATGGGCGGCAGCGTGAAGATGGTGCTGCGCAGCGGCGAGTCGCGCATTCTGCAAGTGAGCAACCGGCCCGCAACGACCGTTCAGAAGCAGCCCGCCATCAAGGCTGCACCTGCCACCATCGACCTGACCGACAAGCCTTGGACGCTGACGTTCATAGAGTCGGTGCCGGCCATTGACCAGACATTCCAACTGAACAAATTGCAGACGTGGGAGAACCTGAACGAGCAGACCAAGACGCTGCGCGGCACAGGTGTCTACACTACCACCGTGAAGCTTAGCAAGCAGCAAGCCAGTCGCAACTGGCAGATAGAACTGGGCGACGTGCGCGAGTCGGCCCGCGTCTTCATCAATGGTCAACCGATTGGTTGCGCCTGGGCCGTGCCCTTCGTGCTCGACTGTCAGCACCTGCTGCACAAAGGGAAGAATGAGATTCGCATTGAAGTGACCAACCTGCCGGCCAACAGCATTGCCGAACTGGACCGTAACGAGGTGCCTTGGCGCAAGATGAAAGAAATCAACGTGGTGGACATCAACTACAAAAAGACCACCTATGCCGACTGGGCGCCGATGCCGAGCGGACTGAACAGCACGGTGCGCCTGATTGCACAATAAGCCGTTCTGCCACACCTTTTCCCTCTGCCTTTTGCAAAAGTAAGCAAAATATTTTGCAGGAATCAAATATTTTCTTACTTTTGCAAAAAGAAAAAAACAGACACATAATTATAACAATGAACAAAACAGTATTCTTCCTTCTACTCAGTCTGCTTCTTGGCTGCGTGACTATCAACGCACAAGAAGCTAAGAAAAGCGAACTGGAACAGCGTGCAGATGCCGAGAAACAGAAAGGCAGCCTTATCAGTGCCCGCTACTCCTACATCCGTGCCTACGAGGACTACGTACGGAAAGGACAAACCAGGAAAGGCGTAGAGAGCGGCGTCAAGGCCGTGGCCCTCTACTATCGAGAGAACCTCTATCAGGAAGCATTCGACCTGGCACGCAACATCGACCAGACCATTGAGGCTGCTGACAAGCAGGCTGCCAGCGCCGTGAAGGCCAGCATGCACTATCTGGTATCGAAAGAGCGCATGCAGATGTACCTGAAGATGAGACGGGCCGCCAGCACCATGGACCACCTGAACATCATGGAGCGCTATGCCAACCTCTCGAGCGAGGAAGAAATCAAGAACGACCTGCTCTACAACAAAGCCATCTACTACTACACCTTCGGCCCGCAGGAGAAGGGCAACGCCGTCTTCAAGGAGATGGCCTCGAAGCTGACGGCCTCGAAGGAGTACGACAAGGTGGACGAGGTGTACAAGACGCTCATTGCCAACGGCCGCCGCAGCAACAATGCCAGCCTCGTGGCACAGTCGTATCGTAGCTACATGCAGTGGAAAGACTCGGTCAGCGCCCTGAAACTGGCCGACGAGACCGGTGCCCTGAAGCAGCGCATTGCCGAAAACGAGGCCTCGATAGCCGAGAAAGACAGCAAGCTCTCTACACGCGCCTGGGTCATTGGCGGACTGGGCGTGCTGGTAGGCATCCTGGCCGCAGCACTGGCTGTAGGCGCCTTTGTCATGCTGCGCTTCATCATGCTCACCCGTAAGCAGAAGAACACCATCAAGCAGGTGAACGAGAACAACGCCCTGAAGGCTCAGTTCATCAGCAACATTGCCTCGCAGCTTGAGCCTACACTGCGCAAACTCGACCAGAAGTTGCCCGAGGTGAAGGCGCTCACCGGCTTCACCGAGCACATACAGACGCTCTCCGAACTGGAGTGCAACAGCGAGGAAGCCGTGGAAAAGGAAGACACGAAGATGCCACCCTACTGCGAGGGCGTGATGGACGAGGTGCGCAAGAAGGCCAAGAGCGGTATCAACCTGACCGTCAATGCGCCCAACATGAGTGCCAAAATCAACAAGGAATACGTGTCGCACATCCTGACCTACCTGCTGAACAACGCCATCGAGTTCACGCCCGAAGGCGGCACCGTCAGCCTGGAGTTCAAGAAGCGCGGCGTCAACAAATACCAGTTCCTGGTGTCGGACTCAGGCCCCGGCATTCCCGAGGAGAAGCGTGAAGACGTGTTCAAGCCCTTCCTCGAAGTGCGCGACCTGACCCAAGGCGACGGTCTGGGCCTGCCCATCTGCCGACAGATGGCCATGAAGATGGGTGGCGACCTGAGCATCGACCCCTCATTCAACAAGGGTGCCCGCTTCGTGCTCGACCTCTACGCCTGAGCCGGCGCACCATTTCTACAAAAAAGAACCGACGACCTTCCACGAAACTCATAATGAGTGGAAGGTCGTCGGTTCTTTTTTTACCTTATTCTTTCTATACTATACGTTGTCGCCGTAGCGCTCCTGCGTAATCTGCTGGAGCGACTTGCCACGCGTGTTGGGCGCACCAATGACACCCACCACGAGCGAGATGAGCAGCAGCGCAATCATGCAGTAGGCGGCCAGCGTGAAGCCTTCGCCGTTCTCACCGTAGATATAGGTGAAGACGAGTCCCCACAGGGCCGACAGGCCACGCACCACGAAGAACATCAGGCCCTGGGCGCCGGCACGGAACTTGGCCGGGAAGAGCTCGGAACCCCACAGAGCATAGAATATCTGGGGCGACGCACCGCCCTGGATGCCCCACAGAATGGCAAATGCCCACAGACCAGCCTGGCCGTTGACGCCGATGGTGACGATGACCAGCCAAGCGGAGATGGCTGCCAAGAGGCCGAAGATGAAGATGCCCTTGTGCGAGGACTTGTCGATGAGCTTCGACACGATGAACGTGACGCCCACGATGATGGCCCACTGTATGCAGTTCATCCAGTTGGCCTGCTCGTTGCTCACGCCGCCTGCCGTCTCGTAGATGTGCGGCTGGAAGAAGCCCATGACCGAAGCCACGAGGTTCCACGTCAGGTAGATGGTAGCCAAGAAGACCACCGTGCGCACGGCAATCTTGTTCTGGAAAAGCACCTTGATGTTGTCCATCAGGCCGGCCTTCTTCTCCGTAGCCGTGAACTCGGCACTCTCCTGAAGCTGGCGCTGCAGGTTCCAGGCAATGAAAGCCACGACGAAGAGCGAGAAGAACACTACACGCGAAGAGAACACGTTGACGGCGTCTTCGGCCAGTCCACTGCCACCCACGGCAGCGGCCAGGCCCTCGACCCAGCTGAACAGATAGCCGCCGGGGGCGAAGAGCATGCCGAGGAGCAGGATGACCATCGGGCCAATGCCCCACGACATCTGCGAGATGCAGATGTTGCGGCCGCGGTTGTTCACTTCCGACGACTCAGAGATATAGGTCCACGAAGCGGGCACGCCCACACCCACGGAGATGCCCGTGACGAGGAAGCCGGCGAGCAGCATGGGGAAGTTGACGCTGAGCATCACGAGCAGCACGCCCGTCATGTAGACCAGCAGATTGTAGGTGAAGATGAACTTACGTCCATACTTGTCGGCCAGGAAGCCACCGATGATGGCGCCCACGGCGGCACCTAAGCAGTTGGCCGAAATAAAGTTGAGCCAGCCCAGGTGCATCTCGGTCAGACCGAGATAGTTCTTCCAGAGCGTCAGTCCGCTGGCTCCGGCCACAATGGCGCCGGCATCGAGATAGTTGGTGAGAGACACTGCGATGGTGCTCTTCAGACTGCTGTTGTTTGCCATAATTATCAATTATCAATTGTTAATTGTCAATTATCTACACACAACGTCACACTCGATGTTCAGAATCTTAGCCACCTTGAGGATGGTGTCGATGTGATGACCCACAGCGGCTGCCATGTGGTGGGTAGGACCGGCCTCGCTCCACTTGTTGACAAACTCGCGGCACGGCAGCGAGAACTTGGTGCGCATGTTGGTGTCGCCGAACATGAAGATGGGACCTTCCTCGTTGACACCCTCGGCAGCCACAAACTTGAACACGCCGTTCTTGTCTTGCGTGATGGCCAGATAGGTCACGGGGCCTGTAGGCGGATAGAACTGCGTCAGATAGCCGCCGCCGGTCTTGCCGTGGAACACGGGCACAATCTTCATCGTGGGCTTGTGGGCCTGCGAGATGTCGAAGTCGCCCGAGCCCGAGTGACCAATGATGCAGATGTCCTTCGGGAAGTCGATGGAGTACATCTCGGCCAGCGTGCCAGTGCCGCTGATGGTCTTCAGAATCGACATGGCCATAGCCACCTTCATGTCGCCCTCAACGGCGCAGGCGGTGTGCTGCTTGATGAGCATGGAGAAAGCGGGGATGAGCATCGAGTCGAGCTTGCCGGCCACACCCTGTGCGAAGCCTGCATAGTGAGAGGCAATCATGCCGAGCTTCTCGTCCTTGACCCACTGTTCGAAGGCCACGACATACTTGGCCATGTCCCACACCTTCTCGATGGTGCCGCCGCCTTCAATCTCGAACGTGTCGAGAATGTCCTGTGCCTTGGCGCGGATAGCAGCCTCGTCGGTGATGTTGTCGGCAATGGCCCACATCTGTTCCCAGTCGAACTGCTTGGTGTAGACGAACATGCGGTGGTAGAGGTTGGTCTCGTCGATGTAGAGGTCCATCATACCGGGATAGGGACGTCCAATCTGGGCAATGTTGGTATCACGGAAGCGGCGGCGCACCTGGGCAGCGCGGCACCAGTCTTCAATCTCTGCCTGTACCTCGGGGTCGCCACCTTCGACAACGCCTGTAATCACAGCCGAGCGCTTGCCGGCACGGTTCAGGTCGGCCACCATCTCGCCGATGGCACCGCAAGCATAGAGCTCGCCCAGCCAGGTGGGAATGTCGGTCTTGGCATAGTCGGGAGCCAGCTTCTTCTGCACGTTGACGATGACGACGGGCACGTCGAGGTCGCGCACGGCAGGCAGCATGTTGTAGCTGGTGCAATAGGTGAGCATCTGCAGAATGACGAGGTCAACGTCGGCAGCGCGGAACTTGTCGCCGGCCGCCATCGACTGCTCTTTGGTGGTCACCATACCGCCGTCGACCATCTCGATGCTGTCGGGCAGCGTCTTCTTAAAGGCTTCATACTGGCTCTCGAACTCGGGAACGAGCTGCGGGAACTGTGGCAGGTAGGCCTGCAGGGCGATTGAGAACACGCCCACTCTGGCCTTGGTTTCAACTAATGGTTTTGCCATGATGATTTACAATTTGACTATTTACGATTTACTATTTATTTACAATTCTACTGTTTATTGACGATTTTCAGATACTTCTCATAGCCTTGATCCCAAACTTGTTTGTCTGTAGGCTCGTATTTCACCAACTGCAGCGAGTTGGCGATGATTTGACGCATCTGCCAGATGTCGCCCACCAAGCCGGCGGCCTTCGCCTGGAGCATGATGTTGCCAATGGCGGTGCCTTCCTGCGGACCGGCCAGGACGGTGACGCCCGTTGAGTTGGCCGTAAACTGATTCAGGTATTTGTTGAGCGAACCGCCGCCGATGATGTGGAGCACATCGAGCTTGAACGGGGCACGCTCGGTTTCGCCGCTTGGCTGGTCCAAGAATTCTTGCAGCCACTGGAACACCTGACGATAGCGCAGGGCCAGCGAGTCGAAGATGCAACGGCAAATCTCGGCCGGTGTCTCGGGCACGGGCTGGGAACTGTTGCGGCAGTACTGCTGAATGGCGCCAATCATCGACGACGGGGCGGCAAACATCGGGTCGTCGGGATTGATGAGCGAGCGGAACGGCTCGACCGTCATGGCCTGGCCCTGCAGTTCGGGATGAGAGAGCTTGCGCACCTCTTCAGGCCACTCCAGACGACAACGCTCGTAGAGCCACATGCCGCAGATGTTCTTCAGGAAGCGCGTGGTGCCTTCCACACCGCCCTCGTTGGTGAAGTTGCGCTCGTAAGAAAGGTCGTTGATGATGGCATCCTTCGTCTCGATGCCCATCAGGCTCCACGTGCCACTCGACAGATAGGCAAACTTCTCGTTCTTGGCAGGCACGGCGGCAACGGCCGAACCGGTGTCGTGACCGGCCACGGCTATCACGGGCACGGGGCCAAGACCTGTCAGGCGTTGCACCTCATCGGTGAGCACACCAATGACGGTACCCGGATTGACCATCTTGCCGAACTTCGAGCGCGACAGGCCGACGCTGGCCAGCAGGCGCTCGTCGAGCTGCTTGGTGCGCGGGTCGAGCATCTGCGAGGTCGATGCGATGGTGTACTCACACACCTCGTTGCCCGTGAGCATCCACGACAAGGCATCGGGCATGAACAGAATCTTCTTCGCCATCTGCAGGGCCGAGTTCTGCTCGCGCCGCATGGCATAGAGTTGGAAGAGGGAGTTGAAGTTCATGAGCTGAATGCCCGTGACGTCGTAGACCTCGCGCCGCGAGATGACGTGCTTCAGGTAGTCGTCCATAGCATCGAAGGTGATGGGGTCGCGATAGGCCCTCGGATTGCGCAGGATGGCCCCGTCGTCGCCGATAAACACGAAGTCGACGCCCCAGGTGTCGATACCTATCGACGTGAGCTTCACTCCGCGACGGGCCACTTCCTTCAGGCCGCGTATGATTTCGAAATACAGGGCATAGATGTCCCAATAGTAGTGGTTGCCCTGTTCAATAAGATTATTGGGGAAGCGGGTCACTTCTTCCAGTTCAAATTGGCCGTTCTCAATGCTTCCTATAATGGTTCTTCCGCTGGTAGCACCGAGGTCGACAGCAAAGAAATATTGCTTTGTATCCATGTTGTAGGTTTGTTTTAGGAGATATCTTCCATGCAAAGTTACGTAAAAAAGTAGAAAATACACGCAAAACGCCGTCGTTTTCGTGCGCGCCTTTTGATATTTTAACGCTTAATCCATGTGGAACATTTCCTTCAGGGGCACCGTGACGGGCGAATGGTCGGGATTTACCTCCATGATATCGGCATTCATGTCCCACCATTTCTGGGTGATGGGGTCAATCTCTGTGGTGTCCTGACTGGTGGCGTCGCCCTCGCAGTGCTGTATGCCGAAGAGCAAGTTGGTGTCCTTGTCCCAGAAGATGCTGTAGTCGCTCACGCCGGCCGCCTTGATTTGTTGCTGCAACTCGGGCCAAATGGCTGCATGGCGACGCTGATACTCTTCCTCGCAACCAGGTTTCAGATACATTTTAAAAGCGAATCGTTTCATTGGTTTAGTTCGTTTATACGTTATTGATGGTGCAAATATACAAAGTTTTGTTCAGAAAAAGGGGCTTTTTTCGTACACTTTCCTGCATTTTTGTTCAACGATGTGGCATCTTTTCGAATATTTTACTACCTTTGCACCACAAAACAAATCTATAACCATTAATTATAATAGTATGTCAACATTAACAATTTGTATCGTCACAGTCTTCGTTTTCGGCTACCTCTGTATAGCCTTGGAGAGTGTAACGAAAATCAACAAGGCGGCTATCGCCCTGCTGATGTGCGTGTGCTGTTGGACGCTCCTCATGACCGGTCCGGCAGCCTACTATCCCAGTATTCCTGCCGACGACGTGGTACACCACATTGCCGAGGTCATTGAGCACCACTTGGGCGATGCCGCCGGCACGCTCTTCTTCCTGATGGGTGCCATGACGATTGTGGAGATTGTCGACTCCAACGGCGGTTTCAACTTTGTGCGCGATGCGCTGAAGACGCGCTCGAAGCGCAAGCTGATGTGGCGCGTGGCCTTCATGACCTTCTTCCTCTCGGCCATTCTCGACAATCTGACCACCTCTATTGTGATGATTATGGTGCTGCGCAAACTGGTGCAGAGCCACGAAGAGCGCCTTATCTATGCCGCTCTGATTGTGATTTCAGCCAACTCCGGCGGCGCCTTCTCGCCCATTGGCGACGTGACCACCATCATGCTGTGGATTAAGGGCGTGATTACCACTCAGGGCGTGCTCACCGAAATCTTCATCCCCAGCCTCGTCTCGATGGTTGTGCCGGCCTTCATCTTGCAGTACTCGCTGAAGGGCAAGTTCGACAAGGCCCAGAACCTGCCAGCTGCCGAGGTAAGCCACTTCACCAAGCGCCAGCGCGACATCATCTTCTGGCTCGGCGTGGGCGGTCTGGTATTTGTGCCCATCTTCAAGACGTTGACCCACCTGCCGCCGTTCATGGGCATCCTGCTCGTTCTGGGCGTGCTCTGGACCGTGACGGAAATCTTCTATCACAACACGGCTGAGGACGACACGATGGCTAAGCGCGTGAGCAAGATTCTGACCAAGATAGACCTCTCGACCATCATGTTCTTCCTCGGCATTCTGATGGCTGTGGCCGTGCTGCAGGAAGTGGGCGTGCTGACCATGCTCGGACAGGGCCTGAACGACACGTTCAGCGGCAACCACTACCTCGTGACGGGCATCATTGGCGTGCTCTCGTCTATCGTCGACAACGTGCCTCTGGTGGCTGGCTGCATGGGTATGTATCCCGTTGAGGCAACTGGCGACATGGCCGTCGACGGCATCTTCTGGCAGCTGCTGGCCTACTGTGCCGGTGTGGGCGGTTCGATGCTCATCATCGGCAGCGCCGCTGGCGTGGTGGTCATGGGTCTGGAGAAAATCACCTTCGGCTGGTACATGAAGAAGATTACGTGGATTGCCTTCGCTGGCTATCTGGCCGGTATCATCATCTACTGGGCAGAGCGCACATTCATCTTCGGTGCTTAATCTTTAGCTTATTCAATAAGAAAAGGTGTGTCGGATTTGCGACACACCTTTTCTTATTTCTCACAAGGAATCCACAGCCAGAAGGTGGAGCCCGTGCCCTCGCCACGCGACATGACGCCGATGCGACCGCCACAGCGCTCGGCAATGGTCTTGCAGATGCTCAGACCAAGACCCGTGCCCTGCACGAAGTCGTTGAGCTTGACGAAGCGGTCGAAGATGGCCTTCTGCTTCTCTTTCGGGATACCGACGCCAGTGTCTTCGCAGTAGATATAAAGGCCGTCGGTCTCCACATCGTCTGTGATACGGTGGTTGCGCTGCATGCGATAGCCCACCTTGATGTGGCCCTTCTTGGTGTACTTCACGGCGTTGGTCACGAAGTTGGTAATCACCTGCTGTATGCGGCCGCGGTCGATGCAGAGGGGCAACGACGGATAGGGATTGTCGGTGAGGAACGACACGTCGGGCGAGTCGACACGCTGGGCCAACGACTGGCAGATGTCTTCAAACACCTTCGAGAAGTCTACATTCTCGGGCGTGATGGCTTGGGCGCCAGAATCCATCGTCGACGCCTCGAGAATATCGTTAATCAGGCGCAGGAGCATGTCGCAGTTGTCGCGAATGATGTGGATAAACTCCAAGCGGTCGGCCGGCTCTTCTACAACCTGCAACAGGTCGGAGAAGCCCACGATGGCGTTGAGCGGCGTACGAATCTCGTGCGTCATGTTGGCCAGGAACATACTCTTCTGCTGACCGCTGTCCTGGGCGCGCGCCGTCTCCATCTTCAGCCGCTCCTGAGCCTCCATGAGGCCGGTCACGTTGCGCAGCACGCCATAGGAGCCTGTCACCTTTCCGTCGGCATCGCGCAGGGGCAAGCCGCTGACGGCAAACCAGCCAGGGCCAGTCAGTGGAGACTTGTGGAAGCGGCGCACCACATTGAATGGCTTGCCCATCTCAGACACGTCAGAAATGACCTGTCTGGCCGGCAGATGCTCATTGTCGTACATACAGGCAATGTATTCGTCGATGGTCATTTCCACCAGCGTATGCTTGAGCGAACGGGAGAAGCGCACTTTATTCGTGGCCAAGTCGAGATTCCAGACAAACATGTCGGTCTTCTCAAGCAGATAGCCCAGTTCTTCCTCGTATTTATTAATAATATCGCTGGTCTTGTGCAAGTCTTCATCGTTGCGCTTCTGCTCGAGATACATCGTGCGCTCGTCGGTAACGTCGCGGGCGCTGATGGAGTAGAACAGTATTTCGCCCTGCTCATCGGGGACGGGACGGATGCGATACTCGATGTATTTGTCGATTTCCATTTCCGGATAGTACATGTGCTGACAGACATGTAAGTAGTCCAGACTGGTTGGGTCGAAGTCGCCCTTGAACATTTCAACATCGGAGAGGCGGGTATTCCTGAAGTAATCACTGCCCAGCTTGTCGAAGTTGCAAAGCTCCTTCATGTTCTCGTTCAAGTCGAGCAGACGGCCTTCCTTGTCGTAAAACGACATGCACACCAGCGAGGCTTCGAAGATTTTGCGGTAGCGCGAAGTCAGTTCGCTGTCCTTGCGCTGCTCGGTGATTTCGCGGGTGACGTCGTGTACGGCCAGCACCACATAAAGCGGGGTGCCGGTGACGTCGCACTCGGTCATGGCCTGACCGTGAATGTAGCGCCACGCTTCGTCGCCATCCTTTTCACTACGCATACGTTTCACCATCTCCCACCTGCTGGTAGCGCCACTGGCCAGCTTGTTCATTTCGGTGATGAAACTTTCGCGCTCTTTATAGTAAATCAGCTCGCTAAACTCTTCCAGGCTCAGGCCCTGATCCGTAATCAGCTTGCTGTAGCGGTTGGTGAAGCGGTTGGTCTTCACGTTGTAATCCAGCACATAGAAGTTGCCCATTCCGAGGGCCTTGGTCATCATCTCGTTCAGTTCCATCGACGAACGGGCAGCTTGCTTCACACGTATTCGGGTGATGCGATAAGTTAGAAGAAGCAACGCCACAAACAGCGAAATGCCCAATGCTATATAGACGGCCAGGGGCGACGCGTTGTCGTGGACGCGCTCCGGATGGAACCACTTGTCGCGCAGCGACTGAATCTCGCCTGCTTCCAGCAGTCGCGAGAATCGGTCGTCGACCTCTTCCATCAGTTCTTTGTCGCGGCTCACGAAGTGGAGTTCCACATCGTGGACGAGATAGGGATTGATGGAGATGGCGTCCTTCATGCCGAGTTCATTGATTTTCCACTTCAGAGGTTCCTCGCCCCAAATGAAATAGTTGAACTTTTTGGATTCGAGAGCCATCAAGGCCGAACGCGTAGAATAGGTTTGATAGAATTGGTGCTGGAGGGAGTCGAGCAAATGGCGAGTCAGCCTATTGTTGGTTCTGATAACAACGCCGTTGGCCTTCATGAAGTCGGCTTCGGTCTTAATGACGGGCACGTCGTTTCGCGAGGCAATGCGCACCTTATAATAGTCGACCACATTGTGGGAGAATACGAAAGTAGAATCGTCGAAGAGCAGGAATCTTGGCGCAATCATCAGGTCGGCCTCTCGCTCCTTCATGGTCTTCACCGCCTGATAGCCGTCTCGCATGATAAACTTGTAGGGCAGTTCCGCCCAGTCAAGAATGGCCTTCAGCACATCGACATCATAACCAGAAGGCTGACCGTCGTCGTTGCGATACTCGTAAGGGGGCAAGTCCCAGTCGCAAACGACGAGCAGCGGATGTTCCACCGTGTATTTCTCAGACAATGGTGTGGCCGCCGAAGCGGGCACTGTGAGCGCAAGTGTCACACAGAGGAAGATATGGCGTAGCAGCTGAAATGTTCTCATAGTTCAATCGTTACTTTCTGTCGTTCTACTACCGAGGCATGGCAGGGGATAGTGACCCACACCGTAGTGCCCTTGCCATACTCCGAATTGATATTGATGGTGCCGCCCATCTGCTCGACCAGCATCTTGCAGATAGGCAGTCCGAGGCCTGTGCCAGAAGACTGGCTGCTAACGAACCGTTCGAAAATGCGCGGCAGGTCTTTCTCGGAAATGCCACACCCCGTGTCTTCGAACGAGAAGACCAGCTTGTCGCCCACATAGTCGTAGCGTGCCAGCACCGAGCCTTGTTCGGTGTATTGAGCGGCATTGGCAGCCAAGTTCTGTATGACGAGCCCCACATAGTTGCTGTCGATGTCGACAATAAGCTGCTGGTAGACACTGTCTACCATGAGTTTCACGCCCTCTTTCTTTAGGTTCTGCCAGCCCAGCTCGCAGTATTCGGCAAAGACGGCCGTGAAGTCGGCCGGGGCGCGCTTGATTTCAATCATATTAGCATCGAGCCGCGACAGGAAGAGGATGTCGTTGATGAGGTTAAGCAGTCGCTTGGAGTTCTTCTTGATTTCCTCGACAAAGAGGTTTTGGTCCTTAGCCGACTGCGTCACATCGAACAAATCGGCAAAGCCCACCACCGCATTCAGCGGCGTACGAATCTCGTAGCTCATGTTCTTCAGGAAGATGTCCTTGATGCTCTCCATCTCGCGTGCCTTCTGCGTTTCTTTTGAAAGCTGTTCTTCGGTGGCCTTCATCTCGCTGACATCGCGACACATGCCAAAGTAGCTCTCCAGCTGTCCGTCTTTACCGAAAGTGGGAATGAAGTGGAAGTGCAGGTGGAGGTAATTGCCGTTACGCATGCGCACCACGGTCTTGAAGTCGGCCTCAATGACGCGCTCACTGTGCTTGTCCATGAGGGTCAGCGTATGGACAACCTTACGCTTGAGCGACTCGTCGGCCAGCGCCATGCAGCGCGACTGCGTGAGCACGTGCTGCACCTCGTTGATGCCTCGGAAGATGGTGAGTAGATGGCAGTGTGGGTCATAGTTCACCATGCGCACACCACCCGACTGCAGGGCATAGTTGATGCTCGTGATATATTCGTCGATTTCCTGGTTTGATTTCTTCAGCGTGTCGATGCTCAGCTGTTCGTGATGATAGGAATCGGCAATCTCGGTCACATCGCGGCCGGTACCATAGATGCCCATCAGGTTGTGGGCGGCATCGAAGATGGGCACCAGTTTCAGCTCATAGTACCTGTCTTCCATGAAGAGCGTGGCATAGAAGAACTCGTTTTCTATGAACTGCTCCCTCGTCATCTGAATCAGGTCGAACAACACTAAGTTGCTGTTCGGCAGGTCTTCATGCGTGATGCCAAAGGTCTTGCTGGCCTTCTCGTTGAGATTGGTCAGTTTGCCGTCTTTGTCGAAGGATACCATGTCGACCATAGCCGTAGTGTAGATGGTCTGGTAGCGTATCATCATCTCCTTGGTACGCTTCAGTCGCAGATGCTCGTTGGTGGCATCGATGCTGATGCCCATAATGACCGAAGGCATATTGTCTTGAGTACGCAACACGGAGAGCTGCAAGACGTAGTCGCGCATCTCGCCGTTATAGGAAGCCATCACATCAAATCTCAGCTCGGAGCACTTATTCGAGGCCAGACGGTTCAGTCCGCTGCATATCTGCTCGAAGTCTTCCATCAAGAAGAACTGGGCAAACTCAATCATTGAGTATTGACGCCCCTTGACAATATCGTCTTCAATGAGGGAGAAAATCTGTCGGCCGATGTCGTATGTGAAGATGTGTACATGACTGGTTTTCAGGATGAGCGACAGGCGCGTGTTGCGCTTCTCGACCAGTGAGTTCAGGCGGCGCTCTTGAATACGATAGAAAATGTTGTAGAAAGCCAGGATGAAGCCTATGACTCCGAGTGCTCCGATAAACAGCCATATCCACGACGGAATGCCCGTGTCGTTGTATTCGGGATAGAACCATTTGTTCTGTATGTCGGTGAGCTGTTCGTTGGCTTGCAGGCGCATATAGACGCTGTCGAGCTTATGAAGCAACTGCTGGTTGTTCGACATAAACTTGTATTCGCCATGCGGCATGTCGACAGGCGAAATCTGCAGATTGTCGGTCTGATATTTGCGCATGAGCCACTTCAGCGACATGGTGTTCCAGAGAATCTGACCGCTGTTGTCGGCACTGATGCGCAGAATGGCGTCCTTCATATCCTCGTAAGGCTCGGCATTGGCGCCCCACCCGTTGCGGTCCATGAGGTGGTGGCTGAACGAGCCTTCGTGCACGATGACGTGCTCACGGGCCAGGTCGCTCGTTTTCTTGAGCGTCACCGGCTGACTTTTGGGGCACACCACGCTATGGGTGAAGAGCATGAGCGGCACTTGGCCGTAGATGCCATATTCGTCGTGGTAGTCGGCCTTCATGCCCAGCATGAGGTCGGAGTGGCCATTCAAGAGGTCGTTGAGCGACTCCTGCGACGGGCGTAGTCTGATGACGTAGGGAATGTCGAGCTCTTCGAGAATCATCTTCACCAGCTCCACATTATAGCCGTCTGGCTCGCCTCTTTCATTGAGAAAGACGTATGGCCAGAGGTCCCAGTCGTCTTCATAGACCAGTGGTCGCTCCTTGCTGAAAGCGACGTCGTCGCCGGCCTTGGTGGCCAGTGGGAATAGGGAAAGCACAGCCAGCAGGAGCCATGCCCGTATGTTCTTATTCTTCATCGTTCATAATAGTTTTCTCACAAGGAATCTTCGCCCAGAACGTGGCGCCTTGGCCCTCGCCGTCGCTTTCCACGCCGATGGTGCCGCCTAAGTTCTCTACAAGGCTCTTGTTGACGGCCAGTCCCATGCCCGTGCCCTGTGCAAACTCGTCGAGTTTCAGGAAACGTTCGAAGATGACCGCCTGCCTGTCTTTGGGTATGCCGATGCCTGTGTCTTCGCAATAGATGACCAGCTGGTGCTTCTCGTAGCGATAGCCCAGCTTGATATGTCCTTTTTGGGTGAACTTCACCGCGTTGGACACAAAGTTGTTGACGACCTGCTGCACACGCCCGATGTCAATCTTAGTGGGGAACGTGTCGTAGGGATTGTCCTTCAGGAACGCCACGTCAGGGTTCTGCATGCGCTGTTGCAACGAGGTCCAGAAGTCGTCGAACGCCTTGGAGAAGTCTACCTCGGCCAGTTCCACCGTCGACGAGCCGTCGGTCATCGACGTGACCGTGAGGATGTCGCTGATGAGCTGTTGCAGCATGTCGCTGTTGTTGCGCACAATACGGATGTACTCCTCGCGCTCGGCGGGCGAATCGACCATTTCGAGCACTTGTACAAACCCGATGACGGCATTGAGCGGTGTGCGCAGCTCGTGGGTCATCGAGGCCATGAAGTCGCTCTTCATCTTCATACTGTCGTTGGCCAGCAGGGTCTGGTACTGCAGTTGCCGGCGGGCATCGTCGAGGGGCGTGATGTCGACGGCAATGCCCAAGTGGCCTACAAGAAGGCCTTCGGCATCGGTCACGGGACGGGCCGTGAGCATATAGACGGCAATGCCCGTCGACTCGTCGGCACGCGGTTTCAGGTGGATGACGCAGGGTTTCCCGTCGCTGAGTCCATCGTCCAACCACCGACGGAACAGCGCACTGTCTTCGTCGGCCATGCGGTTGGCACAGAAGTCCTCGACGTCGTAGACCAGGTCGGGCTTGTAAGCATCGCGGTAGAAGGCCACCTCGCCGCGCTTGGCATCGTGGCGTATGATGTAGCGCTCGCCCTGCCTAAGGATGTAGGCCAGCCACTGCTGCTGGGTGTCAATGCGCTGGTAGAGGTTGTCCTCTTCGCGCTGCAGCCGTACGAGCGCCGTCTGGCGTGCCCGCTCGTCGGTCATGTCGAAGGCCGAGACGAAGTAGTTGACCAGTTCGCCCCGCTCGTTGAACAGCGGCCGCACGTCGTACTCGATGTAGCGGTCGAGCCCCATCTCGGGATAGTTCATGTGTGAGCAGGCCAGGAGCATGTCGTTTCCAGCATGATAGGCATTGCGGAACATGGGGACGTCGAAGAGGCTGACGGTGGTCCAAAAGCGCTTGGAGTCGGGCTTGTCGTCGCTGATGCCGCAGATGCCCTTCATGGCGTCGTTCATGTTGCTGAGCCAGCCGTCCTTGTTGTAGAACGACATGGCCACGAACGACATGTTCGACAGCGTGCGGTACTTGCACTCCATCTCGTAGATGGTGCGCTCGGTCTCCTCGTCCTTGGTGACGTCGTGGATGGCATTGACCACATAGGCCGGCCGGCCCTCGTCGTCGAGTTCCACCATGGCATGGCCGTCGAGATAGAGCCAGTGGTCGGTCTCGCCGTAGGCTTTCCACCGTTTCTTGAGCACAAACTTCTGTTCGCGCCCGCTGAGCAGGGAGTCCATCTTGCGTGTGAACTCGGCCACCTCATTGGGATGGATGCGACTGGTGAACTCCTTGAGCGTGATGCCCTGCTCGGGCAGGATGGGCTGACCGTAGCGGTTGGTCATGAGGTCGCGCCGGATGTCGTAGACCATCACGTGCAGGTCGCCCATGTGCAGGGCTTTGAACATCATGTTGTTCATCTCGCTCGACTTGCGCGTGCCGGCACGGACGTGAGCCCTGGCCAGACGGGCCAGGAAATAGAGCAGCACCACGAGTATGGCGAAGCCGGCCAGCATGTAGCCTATCCACGACGGGAACGACGACGCCACCCGCTCGGGGTGCAGCCAGCGGTCGCTGATGCGCTGAACGTCGCCACGCTGCTTCAGTCGCGAGAAGTGGTCGTCGAGGCTATAGATGAGCTCGCGGTCGCGACCGATGATGTGTATCTCGCTGACGGGCAGGTTCACTTCGTTCACGCTGATTTCTTCAAAGTTGTACTCGCGGATTTTCCATTTCAGGGGTTCTTCGCCCCAGACGAAGTACTTGTTGTCGCCAGAGAGGAGGCCTTTCAGGGCCACCTTGGGCGACTGGTACTCGATGTTGCCAACCTTGTCGGCGGGCAGGTTGCGGAAGTAGAGCGACGGATAGGAGCCCGTCTTCAGCACCACGCCTTCGGCCACCAGCTCGTCGGCGGTGATGGGATGGGGCTTGGCGGGACCATAGGATGCGGCGCAGACGCGGTCGTAGTTGACCACGTTCTCTGAGATGATGTACGGTCCGTTGCGATAGCGCTTGGCACTGGCCAGGATGATGTCGGCCTCGCCGCGCTCGAACGTCTTCAGTGCGCTGCTCCACTCCTTGAGTACAAACTTATAGGGGATGCCCAGTTCGCGGCAGATGGTTGTGAGAATGTCGATATGTGTGCCCGAAGGACGGCCGTCGTCGCTGAGAAACTCGTAGGGAGGCTTGTCCCAGTCGCCCACGATGAGCAGCGGTCGCTGGCTGGTGTAGCGGTTGGCCAGCGGTTGCTGGGCAGCGGCAGGCACAAGCGGCAGCAGCAGGGCCACCATTGCGAGGATGGCGGCGAGCAGAAGGTCGTGACGTATGGTGCGGTATGCTTGCTGTATCATGTGGCTGCTTCGTTGTTTCGTTGACGTTTGATGGCTGTTGCCTGACAAGGGATGGTGACGTAGACAGTGGTGCCCACATGCTCCTCGGAGCTCAGTTCGATGGTGCCCCCCATCTGGCTGACCAGCTCGCGACAGATGGCCAGGCCGAGACCTTTGGCGGTCAGCGCCGCGCCTGCCGTGGCCTGCATCTGCTCTTTGACCGTGTCGGGCGACATGCCCTCGCCGGTATCGTCGATGGAGAGGATGAGACGGTGACCGATATACTCACAGCGGGCGCGCACGGTGCCGCTCGACGTGTGCTGGGCGGCATTGGCCGTGAGCTGGCGCACCACGTGGCCGAGGTTCTGAGCGTCGACGTCGACGATGAGCTGTTCGTAGGGATTCTCTACGATATAGTTGGTCTGGCTGTTGTGGTACAGTTCCCATCCCTCTACACACTGTCCGCCGAATATCTGGGCGTAGTTGACGGGCTGCGGCACGATGTCGACCATGTGGGCTTCGAGGCGCGAGAGGAAGAGCACGTTGTTGATGAAGTGGAGCAGACGGTCGGCCGTCGAGAGAATGTTCTTGTTCACCTGGGCCGAGGCATCCGACGGGGTGCCGGCATCGAGCCGGTTGATGTCGGCCGTCAGCGTGGCCAGCGGGCGGCGTATCTCGCCTAACATGTTCTTGACGAAGCTGTTCTTCGTGTCTTCCACTTCCTGCACCTTGGCGGTCTGCACAGCGATGGCGTCCTGCAAGTCGTGGTACTCGCTGAGGTCGCGACAGAGGCCGAGATATTCGACCACGACGTCGTGCTTGTCGTACATGGGCATGAGGCAGAACTGCAGGAAGAGCGGTCGCCGCTCGGGGGTGCGCAGCGTGGTGAGCACGTCGAGCTGAACGCTGCGTGCCGTGCGGCTGTCCATGCGGTCGAGCATGTGCATGACGGCCTTCTTCGACGAATCGGCCACGAGGGTCATGCAGCGGGTCTGCGTGAGGGCATACTGCGGGTCGTTGGCACTGCGGTAGACGCGCAGCATGTGGTCGGCAGGCGAGTAGGACACGAGGCGGACATCGCTGCCGTGAATGACATTGTCGATGTGGGTATCCAGCCGCTCGAGCAACTGCTGCTGCTCGGAAACGGAGAGGGCTATCTCGGTCTGGAACATCAGACTGGTGCGGATGTGCGACACGTCGCGACAGATGGCAAAGTAGCCGAGGACCTCGCGGTCGTCGTCGTAGACGGTCATCAGGCGGAACTCGTTGCAGAGCACGCCCGTACGGCGTATGGCCGGCACGCGGCGACTGGCGGCCGGCATGCGGTCGATGTCGACAAACTGGGTGGCATAGAAGCCGTCGATGTCGACAGGCGAAAGGTCGTCGATGTCGAGAATGTAGTCCAGATGAACGTTTGCCCTTACTATCTCGTCGGCGTCGCAGACGAACATCTCGCAGGCCCGTTTGTTGAGGTTGACGAGGATGCGGTCGCGGTTGAAGAACAGGATGCCCACCAGCGGCGTGTTGAACACGGCCAGATAGCGCATGGCGCGCTCGTCGGAGAGCTGCTGCTGGTGGCGGCGCTCGGTGACGTCGATTTTGGTGCCTATCAGTTCGGCCGGCACGCCAGCGGAATCGCGGCGCAGCACAGAGATGGTGACCACAATGTCGCGCAGCTCGGCATCGCCGTCTTCGGTGTCGCGGGCCTTCAGGTTGAGCGTAACCTCAGGGTCGGGTTCGCCCTTCTTCAGCGGTGCGGCAGCCATCTGGTCGACCACATGCAGCAGGCGGTCGGCATCGGCCGTGGGATAGCGTCGCGCAAACGACTCGCGGTCGTAGGTGTAGGCCACCTGTCCTTTGCCGTTGTGCCAGGCGAAGAGGCGCGTGGCCACATGATAGGTCCACAGGCGCACGTCGCCCGTTTCGAGGATGAGCGACAGCTGCTGGTTCTGCAGCGTGTTGGCGCGGTTAATGCGGACGGTTCGCAACTGGTAGTAGACGTAGTAGCCAATGGCCAGCAGCAGCACCAAGGCCACACCGATGCCCACGGGCCAGACCCATGCGGGCGTCTGCTCGACCTTGCGGTCGGGATAGAACCATTTGTTCTGCAGGGGCAACAGCTTGTCGGACGAGCTGAGCTCGATGAACACACTGTCGACGAGGTGGAGCAGGTGCTGGTCGTTCGACATGAAACGGTACTCGCCGTGGGGCATGTTGACCGGCGTCACCTGCAGGTTGGAGATTTGATACTTGCGCAGCAACCACTTCAGCGTCAGCGTGTTCCACACCATCTCGCCTTCCTCGTGGGTGCTTATCTGCTTGATGGTCTCGGCCGGATTCTTCACGGGTATGGCATTGCCGTCCCAACCATAGTCGCGCATCAGGTGGTGGCAGAGACTGCTGTCGTTGACGTAGACTTTATGGTGGGCCAAGTCCTGGAAGTTGCGCACCAACGTGGGCTTGCGCTTGGGCGAGAGAATGCTCTGGGTGAAGAGGGTGACGGTGCTTTCGCCGTAATGGCCGTACTCCTGGTGGAAGCCGGCCGTGAGACCAATCATGAGGTCGCTCGCGCCCGACTTCAAGTCGGCGAAGGCGGCCAAGCGGGGCTTCATCTTGATGACGTAGGGGATGTTGAGCTTGCCCAGCACCAGCTTGATAAGGTCGATGTTGTAGCCTTCGGGCGTACCGTTATCTGAGAGAAACGAGTAGGGCCACAAATCCTGCGCACCCTCGTAGATCAGGGGGTGTTCGGGTGTATATTGCCGCTGAGACTGCTCTGCCCCGGCCGGCAGCACGGCCATGAGGGTCAGCACGAAAAGGCAGTAGCAGATTAGGTTTCTTCTCATGCAAGTAGTTGGATTATGCTGCAAAGTTAATAAAAAAAAGATGAAAAAAATAGGATTTCTTCTTTTTTTTTCACGAAAGCCCTACTTTGGCAACAGCAAAGCGGGATTTCTGGTCATTGCCGACCAAGGTCAGCAACGTTGCCGACCTAGGTCAGCAACATTGCTGAACAAGGTCGGCAATAGGTTAAAGCGGCACTTTGTGCCAAGCAAAACGGCGGGGAACTGTCGTCAGAGCGGGTACTCCTCGAAAGCGTAGAGCACGGTAGAGAGGTAGCGCTCGCCGGTATCGGGCAGCAGCACCACGATGTTCTTGCCCTTGTTTTCGGGGCGCTTGGCCAGTTGGACGGCGGCAAAGGCGGCGGCGCCGCTGCTGATGCCCACGAGCAGACCCTCGATGGCGGCCAGCTGGCGGCCGGTGCGGATGGCGTCGTCGTTCTCTACGTCGATGACCTCGTCGATGAGTTTGGCGTTGTAGGTCTTGGGCACGAAGCCAGCACCGATGCCCTGAATCTTGTGCGGACCGCTCTGACCGCCGTTCAGCACAGGACTCGACTTGGGCTCGACGGCCACCACCTTCACCTGCGGATTCTTCTCCTTCAGGCGCTTGGCCACACCCGAGATGGTGCCGCCCGTGCCCACACCGGCCACGAAGATGTCGACCTTGCCGTCGGTCTGTTCCCAAATCTCCTGACCTGTGGTAACATAGTGTTTTTCGGGGTTGGCGGGATTCTCAAACTGCTGCAGGATGACGGCGCCAGGAATCGAGTCGCGCAGTTCTTCGGCGGCACGAATGGCGCCGGGCATGCCGTCCTTGCCACTCGTCAGGCGCACCTCGGCGCCATAGGCTTTCACGAGGTTGCGGCGCTCAATGCTCATGGTCTCGGGCATGGTCAGAATGAGTTTGTAGCCCTTCACAGCGCTCACCAATGCCAGGCCTACGCCGGTGTTGCCGCTGGTGGGCTCGATGATCGTGGCGCCGGGCTTCAAGATGCCCTTCTGCTCGGCGTCTTCAATCATGGCCAGGGCGATGCGGTCTTTCACCGAGCCGCCGGGGTTGAAGAACTCGACCTTTGCTATGATAGGGGTTTCGATACCTTTCTCCTGCGAGAATTTGTTCAGCTCCAGCAGCGGGGTGTTGCCGATGAGCTCTGTCAGTTGTTTTGCAATTTTTGCCATAATCGTTACTTTTTTCGGGACGGCGGAATCCGGGATTCCACCGTCCACTTGGTTAATTTATTTTTTTAGATTTTGTCGAATGCTTGCTGAAGGTCGGCCAGAATGTCGTCGATGTGCTCCGTGCCGATGCTCAGGCGCACGGTGCTGGGCGTAATGTGTTGTTCGGCCAGTTCGGCGGGCGAAAGCTGCGAGTGAGTGGTCGTGTAGGGATGGATGACGAGGCTCTTCACGTCGGCCACGTTGGCCAGCAGCGAGAAGATTTGCAGGGCGTCGATGAACTTCCAAGCCGCTTCCTGTCCGCCTTTGATTTCGAAGGTGAAGATTGAGCCGCCGCCCTTCGGGAAGTACTTCTGATAGAGCTGGTGGTCGGGGTGCGAAGGCAGCTCGGGATGGTTCACCTGGGCCACCTTCGGATGCTTGCTCAGGAAGTCGACCACCTTCAGGGCGTTCTCCACATGACGCTCCACACGCAGGCTCAGTGTCTCAACACCCTGCAGGAGTATCCAGGCGTTGAAGGGCGAAATGGTGGCACCGGTATCGCGCAGGATGACGGCACGGATGCGGGTGACGAAGGCGGCTGGACCGGCCACATCGGCAAACACGGCGCCATGGTAAGAGGGGTCGGGCTTGGCCAGTGTGGGATACTTGTCGGGATTGGCCTTCCAGTCGAACTTGCCGCCGTCGACGATGACGCCACCGAGGCTGCTGCCGTGACCGCCAAGGAACTTCGTGGCCGAGTGGACTACGATGTCGGCCCCGTGCTCAAGCGGACGAATCAGGTAGGGCGTGCCGAAGGTGTTGTCTACGATAAAGGGTATGCCGTGGCGATGGGCCACTTCGGCCACGCCTTCCAGATTGAGCACGTCGCTGTTGGGATTGCCGAAGGTTTCGGCGTATATGACTTTTGTGTTGGGCTGGATGGCGGCTTCCAGTGCGGCGAGGTCGTTCACGTTGACGATGGTGTTCGTGATGCCCTGGGTCGAGAGTGTGTGGGTAATCAGGTTGTAACTGCCGCCATAGAGATTGTCGGCTGCCACGATATGGTCGCCGGCCTGGGCAATGTTCTGCAGGGCATAGGTAACGGCTGCGGCGCCAGAGGCCACGGCCAGACCGGCCACGCCACCCTCAAGGGCTGCCACACGGTCTTCAAACACGCCCTGCGTGGAGTTGGTCAGACGGCCGTAGATGTTGCCGGCATCGCGCAG
>CAMOTK010000002.1 GCA_946625715.1 uncultured Prevotella sp.
GGCGTGGGCCAGTTCGACGCCCTGACGCTTCGCCGCATGCTGGCTGGCAAGACCGTGCGCGTGCAGCCCTCGGTGGGCCAGCGCAGTCAGAGCATCAGCGGCAGCTCATCGGTGAAGGACATGAAGACCATGTTCCAGTTGGCCTATCTCTACTTCACACAGCCTCGGCGCGACAGTGTGGCCTTTAAGAGCCTCATAGCCCGTACACGCTCGTTCCTCTCCAACCGCAATGCCTCGCCCAGAGTAGACTACAACGACTCTATCAGTGCCATACTCTATGGCCATCATCCCCGACTGAAGCCTACGGAGCAGAAGACGCTCGACCTGGCCAACTACGACCGCATCTACCAAATCTATAAAGAGCGCTTCAGCGATGCTGCCAACTTCAAGACCGTCATCATAGGCAACTACGACGAGCAGGAACTGCGCCAACTGCTGTGCCAGTATCTGGCCACACTGCCCGCCACCCACAAGCAGGAAAAAGCGGTTGAAGAGCGCTTGCCACGCTTTGCCGACGGCAATTTCGCCAAGAAGTTCCGCAAGAAGATGGCCACGCCGCTGGCCAACGTCAGCATTTTCTACACCGCCGACGTGCCGTTTACGCCGAAGAACGACCTGACGCTCGACTTCCTGAAGCGCTGTCTCTCCATTGCCTACACCGACTCGGTGCGCGAAGAGAAGGGCGGCACCTATGGCGTGAGCGTGGAGTTCAGTCTCGACCGCGAAGACCATCCCGACGCCATGCTGCGCATCTCCTACAATGCCGATCCCTCGCGCTACGACGAGCTCAATCCCATTGTCTACCAGCAACTTCAGAACATTGCCGACCACGGTCCGGCTGCCACGTCGATGGACAAGGTGAGGAAGTATCTTGCCAAGCAGTACGACCAGGTGGCCATCACCAACGACTACTGGAGCTACATCGTCTGGCACGAACTTGACGACGAGGCCGACTTCGACCGCGACTACAAGCTCATGGTGGAGCAGGTCAGCGCCGCCGACGTGCAGCAAATGGCCCGCAAGATGCTCGCTTCAGGCCGTCGTATCGAGGTGACGATGCTCTCCGAAGAGTAAAAATATTATAAAACCGACCATTTGTTTCTTTGTTTCAAAAGAAATGACTAACTTTGCGCTCGGAAAGAACTTTTCAAACTAAATATTTATAACAAATACAATTATGGTAAGTTACAAAGAACTCGGCCTCGTGAACACTAGAGAAATGTTTGCCCGTGCCATCAATGGCGGTTATGCCATTCCCGCATTCAACTTCAACAACATGGAACAGCTCCAGGCCATCATCAAGGCTTCGAGCGACCTGAGGAGCCCCGTCATCCTGCAGGTGTCGAAGGGTGCCCGCAACTATGCCAACCAGACGCTGCTGCGCTACATGGCACAGGGTGCTGTGGAATATGCAAAGGAGCTGGGTTGCGAACATCCTGAGATTGCTCTCCACCTCGACCACGGCGACAGCTTCGAGCTGTGCAAGAGCTGCGTAGACATGGGCTTCTCGTCGGTGATGATTGACGCCAGCTCTAAGCCCTACGAAGAGAACATCGAAATCACCAAGAAGGTGGTGGAGTATGCTCACCAGTTCGACGTGACCGTTGAGGCTGAGCTCGGTGTGCTCGCAGGCGTTGAGGATGAAGTTCAGGCCGAAGAGTCTCACTACACCAAGCCCGAGGAAGTCATCGACTTCGCTACCCGTACAGGTTGCGACTCGCTCGCCATCTCTATCGGTACCAGCCACGGTGCTTACAAGTTCACTCCCGAGCAGTGCACACGCGACCCGAAGACCGGCAGACTCGTTCCTCCTCCCTTGGCATTCGACGTGCTCGACGCTGTGATGGAGAAGCTGCCCGGATTCCCCATCGTGCTCCACGGTTCTTCTTCTGTTCCCCAGGAGTATGTCGACATCATCAACGCCAACGGTGGCAAGCTGCCCGATGCCGTAGGTATTCCCGAAGAGCAACTGCGCAAGGCTGCCAAGAGCGCCGTTTGCAAGATTAACATCGACTCTGACTCTCGTCTGGCCTTCACCGCTGCTGTGCGCAAGGTGTTCAACGAGAAGCCCGGTGAGTTCGACCCCCGCAAGTACTGCGGTCCTGCTCGCGACGAAATGGAGAAGATGTACAAGCACAAGATTGTCGACGTGCTTGGCTCTGACAACAAACTGGCCAAGTAAGCTGGTGCTTTCAATCCCCCTATTGTGGAGTCTTTCACCTCGAAAGGCTCCACTTTTTTTACGTTTTTGCTGCGTAATCAAAATTTTTTTCTTAATTTTGCACCTAACTATCCTACGCAAACAAAAACCAACTACTAATATGAAGCAGAAAGCATTGTTTGTCTTGTTGCTGGCTTCCATGATTTTCGGAAGCCTGCCTGCATTTTCCCGTGATGTGACAGAGTTGAAAACCGATTGGCACTTCTATCCTGCCTACGACGTCGGCCGACACCCGAAGGCCGAGACCGTCAGCGTGCCCCATACGTGGAACCTCGTCGATGTGTTCGACGGCATGAAGTACGAGCGCGGCACCTATCTCTACGAGCGCCTGCTGAAGAAAGACGCTTCGCTGAAGGGCAAGCGCGTGTTCCTCCGTTTCGATGGCGTGAACTCGTTTGCCGAGATAGCCGTCAACCAGCAGTATGTGGGCCACCATGCCGGCGGCTACACCGCTTTCTGCCTGGAGATTACCGACTTTCTGAAAGAAGGCGACAACAAGCTCACGGTGGTGGCCAGCAACGCCTACCGCACCGATGTGGCGCCGCTGGCTGGCGACTTCAATATGTACGGCGGCATCACGCGCCCCGTCTACCTCATTGTGACGGGCGAAGACTGCATCTCGCCCCTCGACTATGGTTCCAGTGGCGTGTATGTACACCAGAAGAACATCAGTCGGCAGCAGGCACAGTTCGATGTGGAAACCATGCTCTCGCTCTGCCAAAATGAGCAGGGACTGACCGTGCGCACCTCGATTATCGACGCTGCCGGTCAAGAGGTTGCCCGCAAGGAGTCGGCAGCCACGGGCAGCAGCGTGGTGCAGTCGTTCACGCTCGAGAATCCCCACCTATGGAATGGCCGTCAGAATCCCTATCGCTATCGGGTGCGCGTAGAACTGCTCAAGGGCACACAAGTCGTAGACTGCGTCGAGGAGCAGACGGGCTTCCGCTTCTTCTCGTGCGATGCCGACAAGGGCTTCTTCCTCAACGGTCAGCACCTCGACCTGCACGGCGTGTGCCGCCACGAAGAGGGCTACCAGACGGCCGGACTCTACAACGAGGCCGCCATGCGCGAGGATGCCGACCTCATCTACAAACTGGGCTGTACGGGTGTGCGCTTCGTGCACTATCCCCACTCGAAATACGACGTGCAGATGTACGACGAGCGCGGCATCGTGCTCTGGTACGAACTGAACCTGGCTGGTCCTGGCGGCTACAACTCGCCGGGCTACATGAAGAACCCGCAGTTGGAGTCGAACGTGATGCGCAACCTCACGGAGATGATTAAGCAGAACTACAACTCGCCGGCCATCTGCTTCTGGAGCCTGTGCAACGAGCTGTCGTTCAAGTACGACGAGCCCGCCACCTTCCTGCGCCAGCTGAACGCCAAAGCCAAGGCCCTCGACCCGCAGCGCCTCACCACCCTGGCCATCTGCTACTCGCAGGATAAGTTCCAGGGCATCACCGACACCTTCGGCTGGAACAAGTACTTCGGTTTCTACGAGAACCAGAGTGGGGTGGGCGAGTTCTTCGACCAGGCCAAGATTGAGGCCAACGGCATTCCCATGGGCCTTTGCGAATACGGCGCCGCCGGCAGTCCCAACCAGCACGGCTTCGAGAAAATCGTGACCAACAAGATACACTACGAGGAGAACCAAGCCCGTGTGCACGAGGAAAACTGGCGCGACATGTCGACGCGCGACTATGCCTGGTGCAAGTTCATCTGGCAGTTCAGCGACAACCCCTCGAGCATCCGCTACGAAGGCGACCGCAGGGGCATGAACGACAAGGGCATCGTCACCTACGACCGCAAGACGCTCAAGGACGCCTACTTCTTCTATCAGGCCAACTGGAGCACCGAGCCGATGGTCTACATTGCCGCCCGCCGCTACACCAAGCGCACCGACGCCCTGACCGACGTGAAAATCTATACCAACCAGCCGCAGGCCGTGCTCTACCTGAACGGTAAGAAGGTGGGCAAGGGCAAGCGCGACGCCATTGGCCGCATCATCTTCAAGGACGTCACCCTGCGCGAGGGCGAGAACGTCATCAGCGTGAAGGCTGGCAAACTCTCCGACGAATGTCGCTGCACGCTCGATAGCAGTGCCAAGCAGCAGGACGGCAAGCAGCAGGGCGGCCGACTCGACGGAGCAGTGAACTGAGAAGTGAACAATGAGAACTGAACAAATGAAAAATATGCAGAAGATTATTATGGCCTTTGCATTGACCCTGAGCGTAGCTGCCAGTGCCAGTGCACAGAAAGTGATTGAAACCACGCCGCAGACCTTCCAGAAAGCCTTGAAGGAACTGCGCAGCGCAGTGAAAAACCAGAAGCAGGACGTGGTGCTCCTCATGCACGGCGGCGAGTATGAACTGGCACAGCCGCTGGTGTTCGACACCAACCTGTCGGGCAAGAACGGCCACACCATCACCCTGCGGGCCGCAAAGGGCGAACAGCCCATCGTGAGCGGTGGCCGCCACGTCAAGGGCTGGCAGCTCGTGCACGGCAACATCTGGAAAGCACCTTTCGAGAGCAGCGAGAAGTTGCGCTCACTCTTCGTCAACGGCAAGCGCGCCCGCATGGCCGGTTCGCGCCATCTCATCCAGGGCTTGGGCGCCTACGGCCAAATCGACATCAAGGGCACCGAGCCGTGGGCCTTTGGCGCAGGACAGGCACCCGAGGGCATCAAGCTGCAGGCCGGCGCCGAGATGAGCACGTTCCGCAATCCGCAGGATGTGGAGCTGGTGCAGAACAACGTGTGGAACGAGAAGATTCTCTGCGTGGCCGACATGCAGAAGTGGGGCGACACTATCGCCGTGGCCCTGCAGCAGCCCTTCAGCGCCATCCTCACCACACTGAAGTGGGCCGGCAAGACCAACTTCGACCGCCTCTTCTTCGTGCGCAATGCCTACGAGCTGCTCGACGAGCCCGGCGAGTTCTATTTCGACCGCACCGCGCGTACATTATATTATATTAGCGACGGCGAAGATATGACCCGTGCCGACGTTATCGCTCCGCAGACCGAAGGCCTGATTCGGATTCTCGGACAGGACAACAACCGTCAGGCAGGCAACCTGCGCTTCGAAGGCCTCACCTTTGCCTACGACGCCTGGAACCTCATGCCCCTCGAGGGCTCGCGCGGCTTCGGCGGCATACAGAGCCTCGGCCTCGCCCTGAAGTATATACCCGACGGCAACTGGCACCCCACGAAGTATAACTCGTGCGACGTGCCCGACGGCACCATCGAGGTGCGCAACGCCCGCAACGTCAAGTTCGTGCGCAACAAGTTCCTCCACCTCTCGTCGGCCGTGGCCATCAACCTCGACAACGACGACTCTGACATGGACGTCACCGCCAACGTCTTCTGCGACCTCCTGGGCAACGTGGTCAGCGTGGGCCATCCGCAGCACTATGAGATTGGCGACGGCGAAGGCCGCTTCCCCCGTGGCGTCGAAGGCCTCTGCCACGACATTCGCATCACCAACAACTACGCCCGCAACGTCTGCCTCGACTTCCGTCAGCTCGAAGCCCTGCTTGGCTTCTTCGTGAAGAACGTCAGCTACGACCACAACGACATTGCCGGCACACCCTATGGCGTCGTGGCCTTGGGATGGTGGTGGGGCAATGCCAATATCCCTGAGTCGACGGTGGCCGCTGGCAACTCCGTCAGCTACAACTACCTGGGCCACTCCCACCAGGTGCTCACCGACGGTGGCATCATCTACATGCTGGGCCGCCAGCCCGGCTCCGTCTGCGAAGGCAACTACCTCTACGACGGTCCGCGCTGCATCTATCCCGACGACGGTTCCAGCGGCTGGACCATTCGCAAGAACTTCATCAACAGCGTGCGCCAGATGTGGCTCCACATCGACTCCGACCGCGACTACGACATCACCATCGAGGACAACTACGTGAAGGACAACTACCTGAAGAACAGCGGCAAGGGTGTCGAGGTGGTGCGCACCCACAAGTATCGCAACATCCCCTTCGACGATGCTGCCCTCGCCATTCAGCAGGCAGCCGGCATAGAGCCTGCCTATCGCGACATTATCCCCGCACAGGAGCCAGAGCCCATGAAGCTCTACATTGAAATGGCCGTCAAGAAAATACAATAACCCCTCGCCAGGGCTTTGTAAACAGGCTTCCGCTGTATTAACAATAACGATCCAGTGAATTAACATTGTTAAAACGCCGTATTAACATTGTTAAAACGCTGAATTAACACTGTTAAAACGCCGTATCGTTTTTGGCAAAAAAAATCCGCCATCCACGCGCTGTCGTTGCAGCAGATGTGGATGGCGGAAACTTTTGTTATGACCGCGGCCGCTTAGTTGAAGATGTAGCGGATGCTGAACATGATGCGATAGGTAGAGTTGGCATCGGCATAGCTGTTGTAGGTCGAGCTGTGCGTGGCATTGCCCACCTTCGGGAAGGTGTAGACGCTGTTCTGAATGTCGTAGACCAGGGGCCAGAGCGTCTGAATCTGCTTGTAGGTGCCCCAGTTCTTGTTGATGAGGTTGAGCACGTTCTCGATGTCGACGCCCACCTGCAGGGTGTTGCGCTTGCCACCCACCTTGAGGTAGAAGTCCTGCATGAACTTGAAGTCGAGCTGGTGGTGCCAAGGCATGGTGGCGCCGCCGCGTTCGGCATACTCTCCGGTGTGCTTCTTCAGGTAGCTGTCCTGCTGAATGTAGGCCCAGAAGTCGTCGCGCTGCTGAGCGGCTGTATAGACGTTGCCGTTCTTCTCGGTGATGTCGGCAAAGTTCCATGCGTCGAGGGCTGCGCGGCTTTCGGGAATATACATCAGTGCATTGCCGGCACGGCTGTCGGTGGGCGTCGAAACGTTGACCTGGCTGTAGTTGCCGTAGTGGCCGTCCAGACAGTAGGAGTAGCGAGCGTAGGGATAGGTGCCTGCATAGCCCATGTTCATGCCCTCATAGACGAGTCCCACGGTGGAAGCGAAGTGCTTGCCGTACTCCTTACGATAGCTTGCCGAGAGGAGCAGGCGGTTGGGCGACACGAACGTGCCGTAGCCCAGCTCGTTGCCGTTGATGGGGCCACGCGAGTAGCGGTTGGTGGCATAGGCCGATGTGACTTGGTCGCCGATACCGTCGCTATAGGTACGTGAGTGCGAGTAGGTGTAGCTGGCATTGAGGTTCAGACCGAAGTCGAACGACTTCGACAGCGAGGCCGTGATGCTGTAGTAGTAGGCCTTGTTGCCGGCGTTGGTGATGTAGTAGGGGGTGACGGTCTGGTTGTTAGTGTTCTTCTGACCATAGACATCGGCCGTAGCACGGGTGTCGCCCGGGGCGATGGTCTGGGTGGAAACGCTGGGCTTCACGTCGAGGTTGTTGACCACGGCAGGATTGAACTCGCGGCTATAGAGGCCTTCGAGCGAGAACTTGAAATCGTGGGGCAATTGCCAGTCGACGGCGAGCGACGTCTTCCACACGGCGTTCATCTTCAGGTTGCGGTCGATGATGGTCGGCGTGGTGGGGGCAGCCGGGTTGGGGTTGTTGGCCAGCGACGAGATGTCGACCGTGCTGAGCTGCTCCTTCACATTGGTCGAGAAGGTGGGCATGCCCAGATTAGCATTGGTGGGGCCTGTATAGGAGTACTGCACCTGGCCGCAGTTGGCGTTGCCAACGGCCGAGATGAGCCATACGAACGGCAAGCGGCCCACGAAGTAGCCAGTACCACCGCGCACAACCAGCTTCTCGTCGCCTAAGACATCCCAGTTGAAGCCAATGCGCGGGCTGATGGTCAGCGAGCTGCTGGGCAGCTGGTTGGTCTCGTACTTTTCGGTGCCGAAGGTCATGGATGCAAATTCGTGGTTGTAGTTGTTCGTCAGAGCGGGATAGATGGGCTTTTCAAAGCGCACGCCAGCCGTCAGACGGAAGCGGTCGGAGAGGTTCATCTGGTCCTGAATGTAGGCCGAGAAGAAGTTCTGCTTCATCTTCGAGATGAACTGCGAGCCGTCGCCGATGGCAGCGAAGGTGACGAGGTAGGCGTAGGGCTGGTTAGGATTGTTCACGAAGTTGTTCCAAGAGTCGTAGATGAACATGCCGTTGCCAGCCTGCATGAAGCCGTTGGTGGCCGAGTTCGTCTCATACTGCAGACCCGTGGTCAGCTTATGGATGCCCAGTGAGAAGGTCAGCTCGTCGGTGGCTACGAAGTTTTTGGCACGGGCCATGTTGCCTGCCGTGAAGAGGTCGGGGCCGAATGCCGTGTAGAGTGCGCCGTCCTCGACGATGTGTACCGTTGGGAACACGCCGCCCTCATACGTGCGCGGCTCGTTCTGGTCGGAGTAGGTGAAGCGCAGCGAGTTGTTCACGATGCCCCACTTCGAGTTCCATTCGGCGGCCACCGACGTGAAGTTGTAGTCCTTGCTGTAGCGCTGGCTCTGCATGTAGATGGCGGCATTCGACGACAGGCCCATACCCGAGGTGATGGTCGAGCC
Organism: uncultured Prevotella sp.; assembly: GCA_946625715.1. Taxonomy (GTDB): domain Bacteria; phylum Bacteroidota; class Bacteroidia; order Bacteroidales; family Bacteroidaceae; genus Prevotella. The sequence continues at coordinate 8,679 of CAMOTK010000002.1, forward strand.
GTTGCCCGGATAGATGCGGCCGGCGCTCAGCGGGCTCACCGACGAGGTGGGGGCTGAGTCGCTCTTCACCTTCGACTTCGAGAAACGAACGTTGAGCTTGTTGTTGTCGTCGATGTTCCAGTCGATGCGGGCCAGGAACTTATAGGCGGGAGCTTTCGACGAGTAGCCCTGATATCCACCAGGGTTGTAGCCGTATTTCGAGGCGAGATAGCTCTTGATTTCATCGAGTTTCTGCACGGTGGGGCGGTGCACGGAATTGTTGCTGATGTCCCACTCCTCGCTGTCGCTGGTACGTGCACGATAGGATGGACCAGCTGATACGCGGTCTTCATATTCGCCGTTGATGAAGAAGAACAGCTTGTCCTTGATAATCGGGCCGCCCAAGGTCAGACCGTAGGTGTTGTCGTGGCCGGCCGAGAATGGCGGCAACTCGTAGTCGCCAACCTTCCTGCCGCGCAGTTGGTTGCTGGTGATATAGCTGTAGGCCGAGCCTTTGAACTCGTTGGTACCACTCTTCGTAACGGCATTGATGGCACCGCCGGTGAAGCCGCTCTGACGGACGTCGAAGGGCGATGTCGACACCGAAATCTGCTCCAGGGCGTCGATGGATATGGCTGCGCCGCCGCCGGGCATGCTGCTGCCCTTGCCGCCCTGATTCAGTCCGAACGAGTTGTTGAAAGCGGCACCGTCGACGGTCATGGCCGATTGGCGAAAGTTGCCGCCACCCACGGCAAAACCATTGCCGGTGTTGGCGCCCGTAGGCGTCATGCGCATCACATCGTAAAGACTGCGGCTGGCCGTCGGCAACTTGGTCATCTCAACCGCACTGATGCTGGTCACGGCGCCGGCACGGTCGGTGCGCATGCTGCTGCGGCCGGTGGAGATGACTTGCACTTCTTGCAGCTGCTGCACATCGGTATCCAACTGTACGTTGAGCACCACGCTCTGGCCCAGGGGCAGCTCCAAGTCGGTGAACCGCTTGGTCTGACTGCCAATGTACGATACTTCTACGTCGTAAGGACCACCGGCACGCATGTTCTCGATGGAGTAGAGACCCTCGACGTTGGTGATTGTGCGGTAGATGGCGCCCGAGGGTACGTGCTTGGCCGTAACCGTAGCACCGATAACCTCTTCGCCAAGCGTTGTCACCTTACCATTAATGCTTGAAGTGGTAACTTGTGCCACTACTGTTATCGAAATTGATAACAGTAATGCTACCAATAGGAAGACTCTTTTATTCATAAGTAATAAAATAGTTATTAATTTTGACGCAAAGGTAGTAAAATCATTTCAAATATCCTCACTTCTTCGCATTATTTTTTCTTTGAAGGCTGAGAATTTGTGCTAACGTCTATTTTTCCGCTCTTTGTGAATGTCACTTTGTCGGTGCGAAGTTTGCGGGAAACGTGGTTGAAAATGATGTTGGGATTGAAGGGACGGCCGTTGACGCGACATTCAAAATGCAGGTGCTCTGTGGTGGCGCGGCCTGTGCGGCCCGTCAGGGCAATGCGCTGGCCGGCCTTGACATGGTCGCCTTTTTTTACAAGATTTTTTACATTGTGGCTGTACAGTGTTTCCAGTCCGTTGCTGTGCTTCACAATAATGCAGTTGCCATAGCCGCTGTAGCGTTGCGACATGGTGACCACTCCGTCGAAGGCGGCCAGAATGTCGTCGTTGGGGCACGTCTTCAGGTCTACGCCGGTGTGGCGGCGCCTGCCGCGTTGGCCGTAGGGGCTGATGACCTTGGCGCCCGGCAGCGGATAGCACCACTCGTCGTCGTGGATATTGGCCAGATTGAGGGCAAACGTCTTTCCGCCGCCAAACGGGTCGGTGGTCTCCAGGGCCTTGCCCGTGCGCTTCTTATACGACTCGTCGTTCCATGGGTCGGGCTCTACCACGCTCACGTCAACGCCGAAGGCCGTCTTCTGGAACAGCACCGTCTGGTCGATGATGCGGCGTGTCTTGATGCCTAAGATGATTTCGGGATTGATGCGCCGACCGTTGACCATGATGGAGAAAGTGCACACGTAGCGGCCGTTCTCGCCGCCGATGATGGCCAGCGTCTGTCCGGCCTTCACGCTGGTGCCCACCTTCACGAGGTTCTGGGCGTTGCCGCCATAGACCGTTTCCAGACCGTTGCCATGGCGCACCACAATCACGTTGCCGAAGTGGGGATGGTCCCACGACATGCGCACCACGCCGTCGAACATCGCCTTGACGGCATCGCCCTTGACGCTGGTGATGAGCAGGTCGTTGTCTTTTGTGACTTCCACATGCTTGGCTACAGGCAGGGGGAAGCAGTATTCTTTGTTTGTCAGCGTGCCAAAGTCTACGGTGAAGGCGTTGGAATTGTTGAACAGTCCGGGTGTTTCAATACTGATTTGCTGCTGTTCCAATGGCGTGAAATCGTCGGCCTGGGCAGCAATGAAGCCCGTGGTGAGGGCTAAAGTGAGTATGGCTTTTTTCAATTTCATGTCAGTCAAGGATGATTCCTGTAAAGATGCGGCCCGAGCGGATGCCTAACTGCCGGGCAGAGAAATAGTCGTCGGAATGGGCATAGGTGCAGATGCCGGCCGTATGGATGTGGCCGACGTTGGCGCCCGCCTGTTGCAGCAGCCAGCGGTTAGCTGCCCAGAGGTCGATGTGCCAGCGCTCGCCGCCTTCCTCTTGGCGCGAAGGATAGCGGCGTGCTATCAGCGGCATGGGGAAACCGGCCTGGCGAAACGCTTCGTAGACCTCGTCGCCCACCTCGAAGTTTTCGAGCGAGATGCTGGGACCTATCGTCAGTTGCAGATGCTCAGGGCGCGAACCGTAGGTGCGCTGCATGGCTGCTACGGCAACTCGGGCTATGCCTGCCGCGGTGCCTCGCCATCCGGCATGCACGGCACAGACGGCCTGGTGCTCGCTGTCGTACATGAGTATAGGTACGCAGTCGGCAGTAGACACGCCGATGCAGACGCCTGGCTGGTCGGTCAGCAGGGCGTCGACACCTTCAAGATATTGCGCTTGTTCAGCTTCTGTTAATGAAAAGAATTGTGGGGTGATTTGGCGCACCTCGGTCTGGTGCGTCTGGTGGGGCATTACGATGTGGTCGGCATTGCTCATACCAAGCAACCTGCTGAGCAACAGTCGGTTCTGTGCAATAGCTTCCGCTTCGTCGCCACAATAGCGGTTGATGTTGAACTGACCATAGTCGCCCCGACTATAGCCACCGTGGCGTGTGGTGCTGAAAGCCCTGACGCCACAACCCATATCGTAGTATGTCAGCTGTGGTTGCAAAGATTAAACGTCTTCGTATTCAAAATCCTCAAGGTCGTCGATGTCTTCCACCTCGTCCTCGTCAATGTATTCAATGTCTTCGTCCTCGCCCTCGTCTTCCAGTTCCTGGGCAAAGCGTGTCATGTCCTTGTCGCGGTGCACGAGCGAGTCTTCCGACATGACGCTCTGCAGCTTGTTGCTCTCGGCGTTGAGCTCCTGCCAGAGCACGTCTTTCAGTTCTTCGAGCCCGTAGCCCGTGACGGCCGAGATGAAAACCACGGGCACATCGTCGGGCAGCGTGTCGCGCAGCATGTCGATGAGCTCCTCGTCGAGCAGGTCACACTTGGTGACGGCCAGCACGCGGTGCTTGTCGAGCATTTCGGGATTGAACTGCCGCAGTTCGTTGAGCAGGATTTCGTATTCGCGTTTGATGTCGTCGGTGTCACCAGGCACCATGAACAGCAACAGCGAGTTGCGCTCAATGTGGCGCAGGAAGCGCAGACCGAGGCCCTTGCCTTCGCTGGCACCCTCGATGATACCGGGGATGTCGGCCATGACAAACGAGCGTTGGTCGCGATAGCCCACGATGCCCAGCGAGGGCTCCATCGTGGTGAAGGGATAGTTGGCAATCTTGGGTTTGGCATTCGACAGTGCGCTTACGAGTGTCGACTTGCCTGCATTGGGGAAGCCTACCAGGCCGACGTCGGCCAGCAGCTTCAGCTCCAGGATGACGGTCATTTCCTGCATAGGCTCGCCGGGCTGGGCATAGCGCGGAGCCTGGTTGGTGGCCGAGCGGAACTGGTAGTTGCCCAGTCCGCCGCGACCGCCCTTGAGCAGCAGTACCTCCTGACCGTCGTAGGTGACGTCGCAGACGTACTTGCCCGTCTCAGCATTGTAGACCACGGTGCCGCAGGGCACATCGATGTAGATGTCCTTGCCGTCGGTGCCGTGACACTTGTCGCGTCCGCCGTTGCCGCCATGTTCGGCAAAAATGTGGCGCTCGTACTTCAGGTGCAGCAACGTCCAGTAGTTGTGGTTGCCGCGCAGAAAGATGCTGCCACCCTTGCCGCCGTCGCCGCCGTCGGGGCCGCCGTTGGGGTTATACTTCACGTGGCGCAAGTGCATGGAGCCCTTGCCACCCTTGCCTGAACGGCAAACAATCTTGACGTAGTCTACAAAATTTGATTCGGGCATAAAACTATTTTAGAGATTATCCATCACCTTGCAGATGTCTGCAAAGATGCGGTCGAGGTCGCCCGATCCGTTGATGTGGTGGTGCAGCTTCTCCTGCTTATACCACTGGATGAGCGGCTGAGTCTGTGAATGGTAAACTACGAGGCGCTTTTTGATGGTCTCCTCGTTGTCGTCGGCGCGGCCGCTTTCCTGTCCGCGCTTGATGAGTCGGCGCATCAGCTCGTCTTCGGGCACGTCGAGCTCCAGCATGGCAGCCACGGTGTCGCCGCGCTCGTTGAGCATCTTCTCCAAGGCCTCTGCCTGAGGAATGGTGCGGGGAAATCCGTCGAAGATGACGCCTTTGTGATTCTTGCCGAACGAGTCATACACTTTGGCCAGGATGCTGGTCATCAGCTCGTCGGGAATGAGGTTACCCTTGTCAATCAATGCCTGAGCGGTCTTGCCCAGTTCTGTTCCTTTTTTAATCTCGGCGCGCAGCACGTCGCCTGTAGAAATGTGCTCCAAGCCGTACTTCTCAATCAGCTTGTCGCTTTGGGTGCCCTTGCCTGAACCAGGGGCTCCGAAAATCACGATATTCTTCATTCTATTGTTTGTTTTTGTTGGCTTCTGCCAGTTATGGTCTATTCGCTCACCAGCGTATAGATGTCTTTAAGTTGGCGGCCCTGCTGGTCGTAGTCGAGACCATAGCCCACGATGAAGTCGTTGGGAATCTTCATGGCCACATACTCGATGTTGAGGTCCACTTGCAGTTTGTCGGGTTTTACGAGGAGTGAGCAGATGTGGATGGCTGCCGGGCGGCGCGTACCGAGCGACTCAATCATGCGCTTCATCGTCAGACCTGTGTCGACGATATCCTCTACGATGACCACCGTGCGGTCGGTAAGGTCTTCGTTGATGCCCAGCACTTCGTGCACCTTGCCCGTTGTGGTGGTGCCCTGATAGCTGGCCAGTTTCACAAACGATATCTCGCAGGGAATGGTCATTTCGCGCATCAGGTCGGCGGCGAAGATGAATGAGCCGTTAAGCACGGCAAGGAATAGCGGATTCTTGCCTTCCAGGTCTTTGCTCATCTGTTGTGCTACAGCTTTCACACGCTGCTTGATTTCGGCTTCGGGAATGGATATCTCAAACCACTTGTCCTTCACTTTTACTCTGTTCATGAGGCTTCTTTTTTGGGAATTTCGGTGCAAAGGTACAAAAAAAGCCGCAAAACTGTTACAGATTAGCAATTTTTTAGTACTTTTGCAGCGTTATGAAGATTTTTACGACTGCTCAGATACGTGAGCTGGACAAATATACTATCGAACACGAACCAGTCAAGTCGATTGATTTGATGGAGCGGGCGGCACGTGCGCTCACTCAGGCCATTGGCGAGCGATGGGGCAACCAGACTCCCGTTGTGGTCTTTGCCGGCTATGGCAACAATGGCGGCGATGCGCTGGCTGTGGCTCGCATGCTGATAGAACAAAGCTATGATGTCAAGGTGTTTCTTTTCAACATCTCCGGCCACCTGTCGGCCGACTGTGCTGAAAACAAGCGCCGCCTGATGGAGAAGTATTCCCGACAGTTTGTTGAAGTGACCCAGGAGTTCGACCCGCCGCAGTTGGAACAGGGCATGCTGGTGGTCGACGGACTGTTTGGCTCTGGCCTTAACAAGCCCTTGGCCGGTGGTTTCGCTTCATTAGTGAAGTACATCAACGCTTCGCGGGCCGATGTGGTGAGCATCGATATGCCGTCGGGCCTGATGAGCGAGGACAATACCTACAATGTGAAGGCCAACATCATCCGTGCCACGATGACGCTTACGCTGCAGCAGCATAAACTGTCGCAGCTGTTTGCCGAAAACCAGCAGTTTGTAGGCGAACTGCGTGTGCTCGACATCCGTCTGAGCAAGGAAGGCATGGACAAGATTGATGCCCAATATACGCTGATTGAGGAGAAAGACGTCAGGGCGCGACTGTTGCCGCGCGATGCCTTTGGCCATAAGGGTACGATGGGACAGGCACTTATCATTGCCGGCAGTTTTGGCATGGCCGGAGCGGCTATCTTGGCAACGAAAGCCTGTCTGCGGGCCGGTTGCGGCAAGGTGGTGGCCCACACCCCTAAGCGCAACGTTGCCGTTTTGCAAACAGCCGTGCCCGAAGCCGTGTTACAAATCGACCGCGAAGAGACCATGTTCTCTGAGGCCGTCGATACCGAAGACTTTAAATCGCTGGGCATCGGTCCCGGGCTGGGTACCACCGAGCAGACGGCCATTGCCATGATTACGCAGTTGCGTAAGGCACAGTGCCCTGTGGTGTGCGATGCCGATGCCATCAATATCTTAGCCAATCATCGGGCTTGGGTGCAGCAGTTGCCCAAGGGCATCATCATGACCCCCCATCCGCTGGAGTTCGACCGGCTGGAAGGTCATAGTGCCGACAGCTACGAGCGCTTGACGAGAGCCAGCAATCTGGCCGAACGACTTGGCGCCTGCATCATCCTGAAAGGTCACTTCTCGGCCTTATGCATGCCCGATGGTCATGTGATGTTCAACTCTACGGGCAATTCGGGCATGGCTACCGCCGGAAGCGGCGATGTGCTTACCGGCATTCTCACTGGCCTGCTGGCCCGTGGCTATAAGCCAGCCGACGCCAGCATCGTTGGCATGTATCTCCATGGTCTTGCCGGCGATTTGGCTGCTCAGGACTTAGGCGAAGACAGCCTCATTGCCAGCGACCTCATTAACTATCTGCCCAAGGCATTCAAACGATTAACAGATTAACCTCTATGAATAAGAAAGGACTATTATTTCTTGTGGCTTGCTGTAGCACACTCTTTGCTGCTGCACAGACCGCAGTGAGCACGTATCAGCCCGGAGTCACCACCGAGGGCGCAGTCTACTATCTGCCTAAAACAGCGTTGCGCATCAGTGTGCTGGTGGAGAAATCCACTTATACGCCCGGCGACTTTGCCAAATATGCGAGCCGCTATCTCCGCCTGAACGATGTGAAGCAAGAGGGCGCGACTGCCTATCGTATTGTTGGCATCAGTCAGCAGGCCTTCGGCGTGGCCGACACCAGCAAGGTCTATGCCGTGCGCTTCAATGCCAAGACGGTGGCAGCCAATGTGGCACTGGCCGACGACGGCCGACTGTTGGCCATCAATGCCGAAGGCAAGCGCCAGCCCGACCTGAAGGAGTTCAAGGCGGCTCCCAAAGGGCGTCAGGTCAATCCGCGCCAGTTCCTGACCGAAGAGATTCTGGCAGCTGGCAGCACGGCCAAGATGGCTGAACTGACTGCCCGCGAGATTTACGACCTGCGCGAAAACCGTAGTCTGTTGATTAAGGGTCAGGCCGACTTCATGCCTTCCGACGGTCGGCAGATGCAGCTGATGCTTGGTCAGCTCGATGCTCAAGACCAGGCCCTTACCCAACTGTTTCAGGGCACTACCGAGCGCGATACGGTCGAGCAAGTGTTTTATTTCTGCCCAGACGGTCCGGTCAGCAAGCAGCTCATCTTCCGCTTCTCGAAGAAGTTTGGTGTGGTAGAAGCCGACAATCTCGTAGGCTCACCTTATTATATTAATATAGAAGACGAGCACACGGTGCCTGTTTTGGCTGCCGATGCAAAGAATAAGAAAAAGAATGAGAACGGCATCTACGTCAATGTGCCTGGCCGTATGCGTAGCACGATTCTTGGCGGCGTCGATGTGGCCGATGTCAGTGAGTTTCCCGCAGCCCAGTTCGGCAACGTGGAACTGCTGAGCGGCGAACTCTTCAATAAGCGCTATACCACCCGGTTGTGGCTCAACCCCACGACGGGAGCCTTAGAACGTTTGGAAGCCGATGAACCTAAATAGGTTCAGTCGGCTTCCTCTCACTTCTCACTTATTAAAAAATAACTTTCTTGTTGGTCTGTCGGTCGATGTACAGCCCTGGACGTTTGGGACTGCTGACCGCACGACCTTGCAAGTCGTAGTAGCCGGTGGCGGGTACCACTGTGCTGACCGACTTGATGCTCATGGCTTGTTCCTCCAGTGCTTTATGATACTCCACGGGGCTGTAGCCCAGGTGGGGCGGCTGGTTGTAGCCGCAGTTCTGCCAGACGATGGCCATGTCGTAGGTGTGGTCGTCGCGCAGCCATGGCAGTTTGTAAGGACTCTCCGTGGTCGTGGTGAAGATGGTCAGGTAGAAGTCCTCGACATTCTGTGCCCAGTAGACAGCCTCTTCGCGCCAGTCGCCATAGAGGTCGCACTGCAGGTTGGGGTTATACTTCGTGCTGTTGATGGAGTTGGCACCATAGCCATAGCTGTACAGCGTACAGACGCGGTCCCAGCTCTTGGTCGTGCTGTTCCATTTGTCGATATGGCTGCGGTCGTGGTATTCGCGTAGCAAGTCGCCGTCCCAATAGATGGCATAGTTGATGCTTGAGCTCTTTGTGGTGCCCACATGCCACGGAGCAATGGCCTCGCCCTTGCAGGTCATGAGGTTGGCATCGCCCCATTCCATGAACTCGGCCCCAGCGTAGGTGCCGTCGCAGTCGATGGCCAAGCCGCGTGCCGTGTCGCCGCCCGTCTGCGGCTTGCCCAGCAGAATCTTGCCGGTCTTGGCGTCAATCATAGCGGCGTCATACTTGGCCGTTTCTTCTTCCGTGATGATAAAGATTTCCTTGCCCTCGTTGTCGGGGTCGAATTCGCTCAGATGAGTAGCGTCGCCATGACCAAGCCCTGTGCTCCAGAGCAGTTTGCCGTCGTGGTCGAGCGCAGCCGCTCCCACCATGATTTCGTCGAAGCCGTCGCCGTCGAGGTCGCCCACGGTCACGCTGTGTGCTCCTTGAGCGTAGATGCCTTCACCTTTCTTATTAGAAGCGTGTTTCCACACCACGCTGAGCTGCTGACCGTCCCAATGGTAGGCAGCGGCGTAGCTGTAGGTGTAGATGCCGCGCACGGTGACGGCACACGGCGTGGGCTTGCCGTCGACGTCGAGGAAGGCCACGCAGCCTTTGAACCAGTTGCCGCGGTGGCCATAAGCAGCGCCATCGGTCTTGCCCGAACGGTCGTCCCAGTTGCTGTGTATGCTGAACAGCGGCCAATAGTCGATGGTGGCCAGCTCCTGACCTGTTGTGCCATTGAACACCGTCAGCCACTCCTTGCCACCGTTGGTGATGACTCCCGAGGCGTTGATTGACGACTGTGTATGGTCGGCTGTGGCGGCCGGGCCCGTGTGCAGATAGGCCCCCGTGGCGTCCTTCGAACCCTGTGCAGTCTTGCCAATCAGTTCGCCCTTGCCGTCGCCGTCGAAGTCGTAGCAGAGGAACGTGAAGCGGCAGCCTGCCAGCACGTTCGGACCGAAGTCGAGACGCCACAGCCGCGTGCCGTCGAGCTTGTAGCAGTCAACAATCTGCGGTCCCGTAGCCGTGCAGGTCGAGCCGGCATTCGAGGGTTCCCATTTCATGATGATTTCCTGTTCGCCGTCGCCGTCCATGTCGTAGGCCGAGCAGTCGTTGGGCGTATAGGTCACCACCGTGCCGTTCTTCATGGTGTAGTCGCCCGGGTAGTCGAGCTTGATGTGGTGGAAGAAGTTGTCGTCGCACCGCACGCCGTCTTGCGTGTCGACGATGTTGCCATTGGCATCGAGCACCTCTACACGGAACGTAGCGTTGGCATACGTGGCATCGAGCGTGGCATTGGTGCAGTCGGTGAGCGTTTTAATGAGTTGGTTGTCGGCATAGAGCTTGTAGGTGGTGGTCAGCGGCTGGTCGGTGGCTCTCATGCGCCAGCTGACGAAGATGTTGTTGCCTTTTTCAGTTTTGCAGGCCCATAGTCCGCGACCTTTGCCCGTATCGGCCGTGGCGCCCAGTGTCATGAGTGTGGCCATCAGAGCGAGAATCAACTTTTGTTTCATAAGCATTCAGGTAGGATGTTATTTTTCCTTTTGTTTTACGATTAGTTTTTCTGCTGCAAAGTTACGTCTTTTTCCTGAGACCCCCAAACCAAATGTCGTAAAAGGCCAAACTTGCTCTGTTTTCGTCAGTTTTGCATTAAAAAGTTTGGCCGTTTCATAAAGTTTGTTTATTTTTGCAAATGAAAAAGAAGTGTATTGGCTACAATACAAGATTACTGGCGACTGAAAGATGATATTTACCAATCTATAAACCTATTTATTAACAAAAAACAAGAAAACTATGAAGAAAAGCTCAAGTCACAACTTGAAGAGAACTTCGTTGGTTCTCGGCTTGACTGTGCTCCTTGCTCCCGCAGCTTTTGCTGAGCAGCGTACAGCTCCGAGTCTGCCTGCCGCCGTACAGCAGCAGACGCGCACCGTGAAAGGCCACATCGTGGACGAGAACGGTGAACCCATGATTGGCGTTACCATTAAGGTGGCCAACGCTATGGGTGGGGCCATTTCCGACATGAATGGTAACTTTACCATTAATGTTCCCGCCGGACGTACTAACCTGGTATTCTCCTACACCGGCTATGCAACAAAGACAATTCAGGCCCAGGCCAACATGAACATCAAGCTCGAGCCCGACCTTCAGGGCCTCGACGAAGTGGTGGTCATCGGTTTCGGTACCGTGAAAAAGCGCGATTTGACCGGTTCGGTTGCTCAGGTCAAGTCCGATGTTATTCTCCAGACTCCTACAGCAGACGTTGCTACCTCGCTGCAAGGCCGCATCTCCGGTCTTGACGTGAACGGTGGCGAGCTCCGTATTCGTGGTAACCGTTCTATCAACGGTTCCAACGCTCCTCTGGTCATCATCGACGGCGTGCAGGGTGGTTCGCTCAGCGACTTGAACCCCGACGATATCGAGTCGATTGATGTGCTGAAGGATGCTTCTTCAACCGCTATCTATGGTTCGCAGGGTGCCAACGGTGTAATCATCGTCACCACGAAGAAGGCCGAGGCCGGCCGCTTCCACGTGTCGTACAATGGCTTCGTCACCGGTGCCTTCCGCCGTCAGCATCCCGAGTATCGTTCGGGCAGCAACTTCTATGAGACGCGCAAGCTGGCTGCACAGAACGCAGGCAACTGGAGCAGCGAGGCCGACGACCTGTTGCTCTTCGGTTCGCCCGAAGCTCTGGCTGCCTACAAGGCCGGTGCCTGGACCAACTATGAAAACCTGCTGCAGAAGGGCATGACGGTGAGCAACCGCCATAGCATCACCCTCTCTGGCGGTAACGAGCGCACCACGGCCCGCTTCTCAGTAGGCTATGCCAACAACGGCAGCCGTTGGAAGGAGAGTGGCGGCACCGACCGCTACACGCTGCGTGCCAACATCGACCATAACATCCGCAAGTGGATTTCGGGCGGTGTGAACTTCCAGTTGACCCACAACCGTAGCAATGCTTCGCCCTACGAGAATGCACCCACGACGGGCATGGAGCTGGGCGACCCCTACGGCTACTACGACGAGGTCAGCAAGACTTATAAGATAGGTTCGGAACTGGTGGAGCGCCCTCTGGAGAACAGTGGCTACGTGAACCCGCTCATCAACACCATTGGCGACGACCGCTACTCGCGCCAGACCTATGGCACCAATGTTGTGGCCAACGGCTATCTCGACATTCATCCTCTCGACGGACTGAGCTTCCGCACGCAGGTGAATGCCTTCATCAGCAACTATTCCGATGGCAGTTACACCGATGCCAGCTCGGCTTCTGAAGTCAATGCCGGTACCAAGCAGTCGACGGCCAACATGACCAAGACTTCGGGCCTCTATCTGGAGTGGAACAACATCCTGACCTATGCTTTCAAGATGTTGCCCGAGGACCATCACCTCGCCCTGACCGCCCTGACCACCTGGAACCGCAACAAGTCTGACGCCCTCTCGGCCACCTCTATCGGTCAGACCCTGACCAGCAACCTGTGGTGGAACCTGGCCAGCAACGACGGTGGCGCAGGCCACATGACCCACACCAGCAGCTACGAGCAGTCGCAGAACTTCTCGTATGCCGGCCGCATCAGCTACGACTGGAAGAGCCGCTACCTGCTGACTGCCTCGCTGCGTCGCGACGGTGCTTCGCGCCTGGCCAAAGGCCACAAGTGGGCTTGGTTCCCCTCGGCAGCCGTTGCATGGCGTCTGAGCGACGAGCCGTTCATGAAAGCCACGAAGTCGTGGATGGACGACCTGAAGATTCGCGCCACTTACGGTGTGACCGGTAACGCCGGTATCCCCGTCTACGGTACCGTTTCGGGCGTGACGTTCAAGAACACCGCTCTCGGTTTCCAGGACGATGCCGTAAACCACTACGAGCTGGGTAAGGACAACATCATTGGTAACGAAGACACAAAGTGGGAGAAGTCGACAACCTTCGACGTAGGTTTCGACCTCGTGCTGCTGAACAATCGTCTGGCCGTGACCTTCGACTGGTACAACACGAAGACCACCGACCTGATTCTGGCCCGCACACTGCCCACATCGAGCGGTAACGACGGTAAGTTCCAGACCTACACCAACATCGGCGCCACCCGCAACCGTGGTTTCGAAGTGACCATCAACAGCCGCAACATCATGACCAAGGACTTCACTTGGAGCTCTACGCTGTCGTTCTCGGCCAACCAGGAGAAGATTCTCGAGCTCTATGGCGGCGAGGATTTCATCCAGGTAGGCGACAAGCCCGAGGAAGGTCTGATGGTGGGTTATCCCATCAACTCATACCGCGCCTTCGAGTATGTAGGCATTTGGAAGAGCTCTGAGGCTGCCCAGGCCGCCCAGGTGTTCACCAATGCCGAAAAGACCATCCCCTTCAAGCCCGGCGATATCCATGTAGTAGACCAGGATGGCGACGGCTGGATTGACCAGAGCACGGACTACACCTACCTCGGCTCAACCTCGCCGAAGTGGTTCCTTGGCTTCAACAACGATTTCCAGTACAAGAACTTCGACCTGAACATCTACATCTACGCCCGTTGGGGACACTGGGGTGAGAACCCGTTGGCCAGCTACAGCCCGACAACCGGTGGCGTCTACACCACCTACGACTACTGGACACCTCAGAACGAGAGTGGTTCGTTCCCTGCTCTGAAGCAGAACGCCAACTTCTACGACTACAAGGGCTATACCGCCTACTGGTATTGCAACAAGTCGTTCATCAAGCTGAAGCGTATTGCCCTTGGCTACTCTCTGCCGAAGTCGGCCCTCAAGTCTATTGGCATCGAGAAAGCCCGCATCTATGCTACGGTCAACAATCCGTTCTACATCGTGAAGGATAAGTGGATGAAGGGCTTCGACCCCGAAAACGACCAGCGCAGCGTCACTGTTGGTTTGAATGTTAATTTCTAAGGATCAGACACATTATTTTAATAGATATGAAGAAGTTCAATAAATATTTTGTGGGCGCACTGCTACTGGGTGCAACCACGATGGGTCTCACCTCGTGCGACCTCGACGAGTACAATCCTTCTTCTGAAGGTGCCGATGCCGTTTTTGCCACTCAGCAGGGCATCGAGGGCCTCGTCAACCAGATGTATTACAACTTCCGCTGGAAGTACTACGGACGTGAGGATCCCGTGCTCTACATGGAGGGTGCAGGCGACCTGTTCCAGAACTGCCCGGAGAAAGACACCTACGGCATGCAGCTCACGCGCTTCGTCGACCTGCAGGGCGACCGCTCGCAGGTGGGTGGCGCATGGAACCGCGTCTACGATAACGTCAACCTGGCCAACACCGTGCTCGAATATCTGCCCGAAACCAAGAACCTGAGCGACGAGTATCGCAACGACTACGAGGGCGAAGCCCGCTTCACCCGTGCCTATTCCTACTGGTGGCTCGTAGAGTGGTTCGGCGACATTGAGATGCGCACCAAGGGCACCGGCTCGCCTACGTTCACCGCACAGCGCACCGACCGCAAGGTCATCTACGACCAGGTCATTCTGCCCGATGCCGAGAAGGCCGCCCAGCTGCTGCCCGTACAGCCCCTGCACGGTAATGTGGGTCGTGCCACGAAGAAGGCTGCCTATGGCATCCTGGCCCGTACCTATCTGGCCCGCGCTCAGTACGAGGCTGCCGGCAGTGCCGAGCAGAAGGCATTCTACCAGAAGGCCTACGAGGCTGCTAAGTACGTGATGGACCACAAGGCCGAGCTTGGCATCAGCCTCTACAGCACCTACGACGAAATCTGGCAGACCAAGAATAACAAGACCAACACTGAGTTCCTCTGGGTGGTTACTCACTCTACCAACTCTACGCTCAACCCGCAGAAGAACAACCCCAACCGTCTGCACCTCTACTTCTCGCCGCGCCTGCTCAAGCGTGCCGGCATCACCAACGATGCAAGCAAGCCTCTGGCATGGCAGAGCCCGAAGGAGAGTGCTCTCATGGCACCGACCTACTATCTGCTCAACCTCTTTGCCGACTGGGATGCACGCTACAGCTCCCTGTTCCAGGAAGAGTTCTTGGAGAGCGCCACATCCTACACTTGGGATAAGGCTACCGCTGCCGCCTACCTGGCACCTGGCTACGTGGCTGCCGATGGTGAGGCCGAAACCGACCTGTCGCGCCTGCCCGCCGCCGCTGCTGCTATCGTGGGCAAGACCGTGAACGAGGGCGACGTGGTGTTCCGCTTCACCCGCAACGTGGTCACCGATGCTGAGAAGCTGGCTGCCGCCAACCAGGGCATTGCCGTTGTGGGCAGCAACGACTTCTTCAAGGAAGAGTCGCTCGACGGCCGCACTATCCATCGCTTCTTCAAGCCTACGGAAACTACGGCCTACATGTCGCAGTCGTTCCCCCGCTTCAAGAAGTATCGCATTTGGGACGGCGACCCCAACGGCACCATCCTCTTGGATGCTCCGACCAACAACATCGGCTTCGGCGACGTGCCCGTCATGCGCTATGCTGAGATGCCGCTCATCGCTGCCGAGTGCCAGATTGCACTGGGCAATCCCGGCGAGGCTGCCAGCATCATCAACAGCGAGATTCGCACACAGCGCGTCGTGGCTCCCGGCCACACGCTGGCTGAGGCTCAGGTGTCGGCCAACGACATGAACATCGAGTGGATTCTCGAAGAGCGTGCACGTGAGCTCTGCGGCGAGTGGCTGCGCTGGTTCGACCTGAAGCGCACGAAGAAGCTCGTGGAGTATAAGAAGTACCACAACCCCGCCATGAACGGCGACAACCCCGTTTCTGAAACCAACTACCTCTGGCCCATCCCCACGTCGTATCTCGACAAGCTGGAGAATGCCGAAGAGTTCGGTCAGAACCCGGGCTACAACCCCTATGTTCGTGCTTCGAAAGACAAATAACAGCTTTTGAAAAGCGCCAACCATGGGCCTGCTCCTTCCACAAGGGGCAGGCCTTTTTCGTATGCGTTTGTAAAGAAAAACTGCCGAAATTTAACACTTCCGGACCGACCATTCTAGAAAAGTAAAAGTGGCACTTTT
>CAMOTK010000003.1 GCA_946625715.1 uncultured Prevotella sp.
AAGTGCCACTTTTACTTTTCTAGAATGACAAGTCCGGAAGTGTTAAATTTTGGCAATTTTTCTTTACCTTAACCGTAAGATTAACGTGAGTTCGATGTAAGAAAAGTGTCCATAGAAATCATCGACAAAAGTAGACTTATTGCGTAAGGCTTACGTCGAACTCACGTTAAAATACGCATAAAACACGAGAATTTGTTCAGCACACTGAACACTTTTACACAAAATCGGTTCAACACGCTGAACACATAAACACCAGTTCTTAAACCACGAATACTCTCTGGAGTTTTGAATGTGCCACTTTTCAAGGAGTAAAACGCTATAATTCGAAGAGAATTACAGCGTAATTCATGGCGAATTATGCTGTAATTCTAACAGCCCATCATACACCTCTGTTTTCAGGGGCTTATTATCCTATAAAAAAAGAATAAAGAAACGGCGCTACAAATCCCTGCAGAGCACTTCGCTGACTTCGGGGGCCGACGGCTGGGGCTGCCATTGGCTGAGGAGTTCGCACACGACGGCACCTTCAGCGTTGGTGAGCGTGTGCAGGTAGCGGCCTGCTTCGATGCACGACATGCTGCACGTGAGGGTGTCGTCGAGATAGGTCTCGCGCAGCCAATGGACGGCAACGGATGTGAGCGTCTGCGTGGCCAGCACATCGTCGGGCATGGTGAGCAGGGCGATGCTGACATAACTGCGGTTGCTGACGTGGAAGTTGAAGTCGAGGTCAAGACGGGTGGCCTTGTGGGCCATCTGCATGTCGCAGGTTTGAGGCTTGGGGAAGCGCACTTTCTTGTGACTGCCGGTGAGCGGCTGGCCATCGGCACTCTCGGCCACCACCGTGAGTTTGTCGGTCAGGAAGTCGGTGGGCTCCAGCCGCTTGGTGTCGAGATTGAGAATGTTCCACTGACTGGTGCCCGAGGCGATGAGCTGCTGGGCGCCAGAGCGCGCTGAACTGAAGATGCGGAAGTCGCAGTAGATGCGGAGCGACGTGAGCTCGCTGACCCACAGTTCTACGGTGAAGTCTTCCGACCAGTAGGTGACTGTCGGCCTGACGTCCATCTGCACTTCGGTGATGACCCACATGCGCCGCTGCTTGACAATGTCGAATGCGGCCAGATGGTGGATGGTCATGAGTCGTGCGAAACTGTCCTGGAAATACATGAGCAGCGCATTGGGCGTGAGCCTGTAGAGCGGAGTGATGTCTGATGCGGTCGATGTGTAGGTATGTCGGTATTTGCCTTCAATGAACATAGTATTTATTATAAGTTATGGGTTTGAAATGGTTTGCAAAAGTACTGCTTTCGCTCGACATTGCCAAACTTTTAAACGAAAAATCTGTCAGTCGGCAGAAAGTTGGCACGATATTTGCAAAACCATTGGCAGGACAATAAATATAACAGTTAAGAATATGCAGAAAGGTAACATCGGGGTTACAACAGAGAACATCTTCCCCGTTATCAAAAAGTTTCTCTATTCAGACCATGAGATTTTCCTGCGCGAGATGGTGTCGAACGCCGTTGACGCTACGCAGAAGATGAAGACGCTGGCCGAGAAGGGCGAGTATAAAGGTGAGCTGGGCGACCTGACGGTGCGCGTCAGCCTCGATACCGACAAGGGCACCATCACCATCAGCGACCGCGGCATCGGCATGACCGAAGAGGAGATTGACAAGTACATCAACCAGATTGCTTTCTCGGGCGTGAGCGACTTCCTGGAGAAATACAAGGACAACGCCAACAACATCATCGGCCACTTCGGCCTGGGCTTCTACTCGAGCTTCATGGTGTCGAAGAAGGTGGAGATTGTCACAAAGTCGTACAAGGAAGGCGCCAAGGCCGTGAAGTGGTCGTGCGACGGCAGTCCGGCCTACGAGATTGACGATGCTGAGCGCGACAGCCGCGGTTCGGACATTATTCTCTACATCGACGACGACTGCAAGGAGTTTCTCGAGAAGCAGAAGATTGAGGGACTGCTGCAGAAGTACTGCAAGTTCCTGCCCGTGCCTGTGGCCTTCGGCAAGAAGACAGAGTGGAAGGACGGCAAGAACGTAGAGACCGACGAGGACAACATTATTAATAATGTGGAGCCGCTGTGGACGAAGACGCCTTCGACGCTGAAGGACGAGGACTACAAATCGTTCTACCGCACGCTCTACCCCATGAGCGACGAGCCCCTGTTCTGGATTCACCTGAACGTGGACTATCCCTTCAACCTGACGGGTATTCTCTACTTCCCCCGCATCAAGAACTCCATTGAGCTGCAGAAGAACAAGATTCAGCTCTACTGCAACCAGGTGTTCGTGACCGACCAGGTGGAAGGCATCGTGCCCGAGTTCCTCACACTGCTGCACGGCGTCATCGACTCGCCCGACATTCCGCTGAACGTGAGCCGCAGCTATCTGCAGAGCGACCGTGAGGTGAAGAAGATTTCGACCTATATCACCAAGAAGGTGAGCGACCGCCTGAAGGCTATCTTCAACGAAGACCGCAAGGCCTATGAGGAGAAGTGGGACAACCTGAAGCTGTTCATCAACTACGGCATTCTGACCGAAGAAAACTTCTACGACCGCGCCAAGGAGTTCTCGCTGCTGAAGGATACCGAAGGCAAATACTTCACCTTCGATGAATACCGCAAGCTCATCGAGGCTTCTCAGAAGGACAAGAACGACACGCTCATCTATCTCTATGCCACCGACAAGGAAGAGCAGTACAGCTATATCGAGGCTGCGAAAGAGAAGGGCTACTCGGTTCTGTTGCTCGACGGACAGCTCGACGTGCCCTGCATTCAGACGCTGGAGCAGAAGTTCGAGAAGAGCCGTTTCACCCGTGTGGATGCCGACATCATAGACCGTCTGATTCAGAAGGAAGACGAGAAGAAGAGCAATCTGACAGACATGCAGCGTGACAATCTGTCAGCCGTGTTCCAGTCGCAGGTGCCTAAGGGCGAAAAGGCCGAGTTTCTGGTCGAAGTGGATGCACTCGGCGAACAGGCCAGCCCAGTCATCATCACACAGAATGAATGGATGCGCCGCATGAAGGAGATGAGCCGCTACCAGAGTGGCATGAGCTTCTACGGACAGATGCCCGACTCGTTCAACCTCGTGCTTAACAGCGACCACCGCTTGGTGAAGGAAGTGCTGGACAACGTGGAGAAGGACTTGGCCGACGACCTGAAGCCTATCGAAAGCGAAATCAAGGGACAGGAAGCACGTCTGGCTGCTCTGAACCAGCAGACAGAGAAGAAGAAGCCCGAAGAGATTACGCAAGAAGAGAAGGACGACAAAGCCAACACGCAGAAGGCCATAGACGAGCAGAAGGAGAAGAAGGAAAAACTGATTGGCGAGTATGCCCAGAAGAACGACATCGTTCACCAGCTCATCGACCTGGCACTGCTGCAGAACGGCATGCTGAAGGGCGAAGCCCTCAACAAGTTCCTGAAGCGTTCGGTGGATTTGATTAAGTAATTGTATTAGAAGAGAAAAGTGAGAGGTGAGAAGCAAGAGATTACAAACAAATCTCTGACTTCTCACCTCTCACTTCTTTCTTTTCACCTCTTATCTTACTAAAGAAAGCTTAGCCTTATAGGCTTTCTTCAGGCGTCGGACGGCACGGTCGCGTATTTGGCGCACACGTTCGCGCTTCAATCCCATGTCGGCCGCTATCTCTGCCATTGTGAGATGCTCTTGGTCGATGCCGAAATAGGCATTAATGACCCTACTCTCACGCTCGCCAAGCGACTGCAAGGCATGCTCAACGGCAGCTGCCACAGCACTGTTGTACACGCGCTCGTCGGCCTGGGCCACATTGGCATCGGCCAATACCGACAGCAGACTCATGTTGGAACGGCGACCAAGAGGAGCATCGACCGAACGGGTCTGACCACCGGCAGCACTCTCAACACGCTTTTCCGAACCTTCGGCCTTCAGTGCCTTCTCTATCTGCTGGCGCACGAAGACCACAGCATAGTTGACGAAGCGCAAGCCGCGCGAAGCATCGAACTTCGTGGCGGCCTTCATCAGTCCTATATTGCCCTCGCTCACCAAGTCTTCCATCGGCAGGCCTTGGTGCTGATATTGCTTGGCTACCGACACCACAAAGCGCAAGTTGGCTTCAATCAACCGGTTGAGAGCCCGCTCGTCGCCTTTCTGAATACGGGCGGCGAGCGCGGCTTCCTGTTCGGCAGAGAGAAGGGTCTCGCGGCCTATCTCATCGAGATATGTGTTCAACCTCTTGTCGTCCATGTCTCGTAAGCCGATTACTTCTGTGCTTCACGTCCGATGGCCAGCGCCTGGATGTTGGCGTCGACAACGGCATCGCCCTTGCGACCGAACACGCGGCGGATGGCATCTTCGAGCTTATCGTACTCAATACCCAGCGCCTTCTGGGCTGCACCCAGCAGAATGACATTGGCTGAACGGGGCACGCCGGCATCCTTGGCCTTCTGCTCAATATCGAGCATAATCACATTGTTGAGCTTTTCCAAGTCGGCCTTGATGGTGGCCATATCCGGATAGTTGGGAATGTTGACAAACGGCGTGCTCGACGTGATAATCCAACCGTTCTTCGAGAGGAACGGCAGGTAGCGCAAAGCTTCCATCGGCTCCATCGAGATGATGACATCAGCACCACCCAGGGGAATCAGGTCGCTGGCAATGGGATTACTGGAGATGCGCAGGTTCGACTGCACATCGCCGCCACGCTGCGACATGCCGTGCACCTCAGCCTGCTTGATATAGAGATTTTCCTTCAGGGCTGCTTCGCCGATGATGGTTGCAATGGAGAGGATGCCTTGTCCGCCCACACCGCACAGGATGATATCTGTTTTCATTTGCTTGCTTTCTTTTGTTTGAGATGTCTCTGTAATGTCTGCATACACTCACGGCGCGGGATGATGACGCTCACGCCCTTGTACTCAATCTCTTCGCGCAGGATGCGGGTAATCTCGGGCATGTTCTTGGGAATGGGGTTCACCACTTTCAGGTGTTCCTCGCTGACGCCCAAGCCGCGGCAGATAGCCTCGAACTTATTGGTGCCGGCAGAGTCCTGACCGCCCGTCATAGCCGTAGTCAGATTGTCGCTGATGATGACCACGATGTTCGCATTCTCGTTCACGGCATCGAGCAAACCAGTCATGCCGGAATGGGTGAAGGTAGAGTCGCCGATGATGGCCACAGCAGGCCATTGACCGGCATCGGCTGCACCCTTGGCCATCGTGATGGAAGCACCCATGTCTACACAGGAGTGGATGGCTTTGTAGGGAGGCAGGAAACCCAGCGTATAGCAACCGATGTCGCCGAAGACGCGGGCGTTCTCGTAGTCGCGCAGCACCTCATTGAGGGCGGTGTAGACGTCGCGGTGGCCACAACCCTGACAGAGTGCAGGCGGGCGCGGAGCCACATCCTCGCATGGGGCATAGTTCTCGTCGGTGGGCATGCCGAGTGCTTTCTTGATAAGGTCGGGATTGAGTTCACCCGTGCGCGGCAGTTCGCCTGTGAGACGACCGCGGATGACGGCATTGCCGGGCATCACGCCACGCACTTGGTCTTCGATGAAAGGCTGTCCTTCCTCGGCAATAAGCACTTGCTCACACTCGTCGGTCAGACGGCGCACCAACTGCTTCGGCAACGGATATTGGCTGACCTTGAGCACCGGATAGGGGCAGTTGCCCTCAGGATAGCACTCCATCAGGTAGTTGTAGGCAATGCCGCTGGCAATGATGCCCAACTGATGGTCTTTGCCGTCGATATACTGATTGTAATCTGAATTCACAGCACGCTGTTCGAGCAGAGGCTGCTGCGCCGTCACAACATCATTGCGCTTGCGGGCAAAAGCTGGCAGCAACACCCAAGAGCTGGCCTGAGCGTTGTAGTTCAGTGCGTTCTGCTCGCGAGGCGTATCGGCAATCTCTACTACTGCACGCGAATGGGCCATGCGGGTAGTGACGCGCATCAGCACCGGCAGGTGCATCTCCTCAGAATAGTCGAAAGCGAAAGCCATCATGTTGTAGGCTTCCTGCTGACTGCTTGGCTCAAGCGTGGGAATCATGGCAAACTTGCCATAGAAGCGCGAATCCTGCTCGTCTTGCGAAGAATGCATAGAGGGGTCGTCGGCCACGAGGACAACCAGTCCGCCGTTGGTGCCAGTCATGCCCGAATTGACAAACGGGTCGGCACACACATTGAGGCCCACGTGCTTCATGCACACCAAGGCGCGCTTGCCCATATAGGACATGCCGAGAGCTGCCTCCATAGCCGTCTTCTCATTGGTCGACCAACGACTGTGAATGCCACGCTCGCGAGCAAGCGGCGACAACTGAATATACTCTGTAATCTCGGTTGAAGGGGTACCAGGATAAGCGTAGACGCCGCTTAATCCTGCATCAATGGCTCCCTGGGCAATCGCTTCGTCGCCCAAAAGTAGTTTCTTCATAGCTGTGATACATTAGTTTTGAATGGGACAAAGTTACGAAATAAAACTGATAAAACCAAATATGCGACCCGATTTTTGTCATCGGGCCGCATATTTTCGTATGGCGTATGGATTTTTATCAGAACGTGTAGCTGACCGTTGCCATCCATTGGTGGCGGTTGTTATTGACGGTCTTGTCGAAAGGCAGGTTGTCGTCGGCACTTCCGGCGAAGGGCAGGAACTGTCCTTTCTGCATAGAATACTGATAAGCAAGGTCTATCTTCCAATTGTCGAGACCGAAGCCAAGACCCAGAGTCAGACGGTTGGTGCTCTGCCAGTTGATGTACTCTGTAGAGGAAGAGTTGTAGTTGCCCAGCGACCATACATCCACACCGCGCGAG
This sequence comes from uncultured Prevotella sp., assembly GCA_946625715.1. Taxonomy (GTDB): domain Bacteria; phylum Bacteroidota; class Bacteroidia; order Bacteroidales; family Bacteroidaceae; genus Prevotella. The sequence continues at coordinate 6,812 of CAMOTK010000003.1, forward strand.
GCGTCCTTCTTATACATCGGCGTCACGTGGTTGTAGCCCACACGCACGGCAATGTCTTTGTCGGGCTTGAACTCGGCACCGACTTTGACGGTGGCAACGCCCTTCAGTGTTTGCTTAATATGGTCGTTCATGCTAGCATCGGAACTGCTCGAAGAGTAGTAGCTGTCGGTCCACCAGTCGTAGGAACTGCCATCGATGATACGTGCATCGGTAGCGCCATAGTTGGTGTACTCGAACGTAGCACCCAGAGCCAGGAAGTTGTCGACGGTATGGCCTAAGCTGGCACCAAACTTCCAAGGTGTGCGATACTCATATTCGTAGCTGGCATAACGAGGATTCTGATTACCGAATTTCTGGTCGTTGAGCAGCAGACCGGTACTATTGCGCGACGTAAGTTTATAGAACGTCGGCGTATTCAGATAGAGGCCCACGCGGAAGGGCGACTCGGCAATAGGACGGAAGATGACACCGGCCTTGAAGTCGACACCCGTTCCATCGATGTTGCGACTGTCGTCGAGTGTGGCCGTATTCAGATTCATCGCATTAGGCTGCAAAGTCTCATCGTAGACGGAATGGCCGCGATAGTTCACGTCGTGGATGCCAATGGTGAAACCAAGATAGACGCGGTTGTTGATGTTGCCACTCAGGTTGATGTCGTATTCACCGATATAGCCATAGTTGCCGCGACGGTATTGATAGTTGTCGCCATTGAAGCGGGCCGCACCAGTATTGAACGTGCCGTTATTGTCAATAAGATTGGTGTCGTAGAGACCTTCGTGATAGAGCACGTCGACCTGCGAATAGGTGGCGTCGTTTGATGACTTGATATAACCGCCGGCAAACTTGTCGAGCGTCAGCTTGCTCTGTGAGGCACCATCGAGCCGATCGGCCACAGAGAGAATCTGGTTGAAGTTACGGCTCTTGTGATAATTGAAGCCCACGTTGAAGAAACCTGTCTTCGAGGTGCGCATAGCGATGACGAAGCCCAGCTGGTCGAAACTGACGTTGGTCTTGTTGGCCGAAGCAAAGCTCTCTTCACCCTGCTGCGAAACGAGGCCCAACGAGGCCGACAGCTGGCTCTTACGGAAGAGGCCGATACCAGCAGGATTGGTCGACATTGTAGAGATGTCGGCACCCAGTGCTTCCATAGCACCGCCCACACCCACGTAACGTGCTGTGCCGTTGAGGTCCTGTGTCGATACCTCTGCCATTTCGTATGTTTCCTGTGCGGCCAGAGGCAGCGAAGCCATCATGAGTGCCGCAAAATATAGTCTTTTCATTTCCTTATTCTATTTATTATATTACACATTGACTATTTTCTTATCTGTGACGACCAAAACCGCCGCCACCGCCGCCACCAAACGAGCGACCACCGCCACCGCTGCCGCCAAACGAACCGCGGCTACCGCCACCACTGGCACCGAAGCTGCTGCCGGAAGAACCGCGGCTCTCCCAAGAAGACGACGGGCGCGAGGCACCAAAGCTGCTATTGCCAGTGCTACGGCTGGCACCGAAACTGCTACGTCCGGCCGACGTGCCGCGCCCACTGCCGCTCACGCTTGTGCTACGGCTGGCGCCAAAGGACTGGCGATGACTCTCTACATTGCGCGGACGATAGGTCACATGGCCATAATAGTACGGTCTGCCCCAGGTATAGCCCCAGCCATAGTAACGATAGGGATAGCCCCAAGGTCTGTAGTACCAAGGATCGTACCAGCCATAGCGCCATGAGCTGTAGTACCAGGGATCATCGAACCAGGGGTCGTACCAAGGATAATAAGTCGAATAGTACCAAGGCGAATGCCAGGTAGAGGCATAACGCCCGTCGCGATAACCTCTGAGATAGGCCTCGTCGGTAGGCTGATAGCCATCGAAGCGCTCCATTCGGCGCGTCAGCTGGAAGTCGCTCACCGAATCAGGATAGACACCCTGCACGGCCGAGAAATCGATGACATCGTTGAGCGAGTCATTGCTGTTGCTGATGACCTCATAGTAACTGCCCTGACGGTTGTAGTCGTCGACCGATCTTGAACTGCCCGAGTAGTAAGTGTCGCGCGGAAGGCCATAGCGGGCATTGTCCTTCTCAACATTCTTCTTGGTGGGGACGAAGTACATGTCATCGTCCTGAGCCTGCATGCCAAGCGGCAAGACTCCCAAGATGACCGATAGTATAATCCACTTCTTCATATGCTTTTGTTTTTTATATTGTTTCACGATGCAAAAATAGTAAGAAAGTTTATGCAAAGATAAGGAAAAACCCTAAAGAATGGTAGGATTTTCCCTATTTTTTGTAATTTTGCAGTCAAATTTAACACAGAAAATGAAGTATTACGAAGTAAATTTCAATATTGAAGCACCAAAAGAGGTGCTTGGCGATGCGCGCGACATCTTGTCGGCACTGGCTGGCGAAGCTGGTTTCGAGACATTCGAGGAAACGGAGAATGGTCTGAAAGGCTATGTGCAACAGGCACTGTTCGACCACGACACGTTGTCGGCTGTTCTTGAAGGGTTTCCGTTCGAAAATGTCACCATCGGTTTTACGGTTAAAGAAGCTGAAGACAAGGATTGGAACGCGCAGTGGGAACAAGAAGGCTTTGAGCCGATTACGGTGGGCAACATCGTGATTCACGACGGGCGCCATCTGCCACAAACGGCCGGACAGCCAGACACTATCGGTATAGAGATTGATGCCCATCTGGCATTTGGTACTGGCACGCACGAGACAACGCGCATGATGGTGGCTGCCCTACTCGACCTGAACCTTAGCAACAAGCGCGTGCTCGACTGCGGAACGGGTACGGGCATCCTGGCCATCGCGGTGCTGAAGCTTGGTGCAAAGGAGGCCGTGGGCTACGACATCGATGAATGGAGTGCCGACAATGCCCGCCACAATGCTGTCATCAATCAGGTGGACAGCCGATTTACTTCACTGCTGGGCGACGCCTCTTTATTAATAAATAAGGTAGAAGGCACATTCGATGTAGTGATGGCCAACATCAACCGCAACATTCTGTTGGCCGATATGCCTGCCTTCGTACAGAAGATGCATAAAGACAGCACACTGCTGCTCAGCGGGTTTTATCAGCAAGACATTGCAATGCTGACAGAGAAGGCCTACACGCTCGGTCTCAACGTACAGAAAGAATGGCACGACGGAGAGTGGGCAGCCCTGCAATTAACGAAATAAACTACAACGACACATGATATTCTATTTCTCTGGTACAGGCAACACGCGATGGGCAGCAGAGAAGCTGGCTCAAGAGACTGGCGAGCGGCTACTCTTCATTCCTGAAGCACTGAAGGGCGACTGCGCCTACACACTGGAAGACAACGAGCGTATTGGCTTCTGCTATCCTGTGCATGGGTGGCGACCGCCTCACATCGTACGGCAGTTTATTAGCAAACTGCGCTTCACTAACCTGCAAGCCACACCGCACTATTGCTTTGCGCTCTGCACTTGTGGCGACAGTATCGGCAAGTCGATGGAGTTTCTGAACAAAGACCTGCAGCAAGTGGGTATCCAGGCAGTTAGCATGTTTTCGCTCATCATGCCAGAGAGTTACGTCTGTCTGCCTTTCATGTACACCGACAAGCCTGAGAGGGAGCAACAGAAAATCGCCCAAGCCGAAAAAGAGCTTGAGCGATATGCAGTCATGATTAGAGAGCGACAGCCAAATGAGGTACATACCAAGCGAGGACTGACCCCTTGGACTTTCTCTCACGTAATAGGCGCTTACTTCAACGGGAAGATGATTACCGACAAGAAGTTCACGGTCGATGCCGACCTCTGCTTGCACTGCGGACGCTGTGAGAAGCAGTGTCCGACTGGCGACATTAAGCTGACCAACGGTTTGCCACAGTGGCTGCACGACGGCTCGTGCACATGTTGCCTTTCGTGCTACCACCACTGCCCTGTGCATGCCATCAACTACGGCAGTATCACCCGACAGCGCGGACAATACTATTTTGGGCACAAGACAGCGAAAGATTAGTCGAACAGCTCGTCAATCTCCTTGATTTCGTCATCGTCGAACCAGTCGTTGAGCTTCTCCTTTGCACGCTCCTTGACGCTGGGATCGATGTCGACCCAAACTTTCTTCAGCACATAGACCAGCACGGCAAGGTCGTCGCCCAATCCGGCAATAGGTATGGCGTCGGGCACGACGTCGAGTGGACTAATCAGATAGCCTAAGGCGCCAACAATGATGGCCTTGTCCTTGATGCTTATCTTGTTGCTCTGAAGCGTATAAAACAGTATCAGCGCAGCATATACCAACTTTGCTCCGGCACGTTTGGCAATGCGGGAAATCTTCTCGACAAAGCCTGTCGGCGTGAAGCGATTGGCATAACTCATAAAATCGGGTAATTCCATAATCTTTTCTATATTTATTGTTTTTTACTTGTCCTCAGTCTAAGGATTTTAATGCCCGTAAACGAAGGATGTTGTTTCATATACTGGCGCAGCGGTGTCGTGTCTTCTACCACTTTGTGATAAATCGACGAGGCATTGAGCAGATGAAGGCCGTCTTTCTGCCAGACTGCAAAGCCCAGATGGGCAATGTCGAGCCCCTTCTTGTTGCAAGTGATGGCAATGATGTCGCCATCCTTCACCGTTTGCCGCATCAGCTTCGTATCCCGTATCTTGCTTTTGGGAATATAGCGGATGGTCTTTCCTGTAATATGACGTTCTTGCGCAGCAATTGTCGTCACTAGCTCAGGATGGTTTTTCAGTGCTTTGTAGGCCTGAGGATGGGTGCTCATGTAGTTGAGACGCAGCTTCTGAATGCCAGAAAACGGCGGATTGACCACAATATCGCTGACCAGTCCTTTCTTGGTATTGTCGAATATCCAGTCGCTGAAATAATGCAGTCTGCTGGGATAGCCATCAATGCGCCCATGACGATAGCGAAGCATGGTGAGCATATCGGTGAAGTCCTTGAAGGTAGTCTTCCCCGTTCGCGCACAGAGTGTAAGGGCGGCCACATTCTCGACCAGCGTCGTGCAGTCGAGCTCGCGCAAGTTGACCACCAACCGTTCGTCGTCGTTTACTTCCAACGTATGGGCCACATAGGGCACGCCTATGAAGCTGCGAGCATAGACCAATGGATTGGTGCTGCCCTTCTTCAGAAGCGCCACCACCGACAGACTGTCCTCACGGGTATAGCAAACCGACTGTGCCTGCAAGTGCATGCCGAAGACCAGACCGGCCAGGACCATAAGCCATTTATTTGAACTGTATCTCATTGCTATCACGTTTTCTTCTGCTTCTTGTATTTACTTCTCAAACCAAAATTATAGCCGACATAAAGATTGATGCTGCCGAAGGTGTTGTTGACAAAGAACTGCGACTGACGATAGTTGTTGACATAGAGAATGGTGCTCAAGCCAGCAAACCAACGCACGTTATTGTAGACAACGCCAAAGCGCCCGACGGCATCGAGATTGAAATGGCGGATAAAGGAGCCTTCGCGCAATCCGCTGTAATTCTTCTTGTAGGCCATTGCCAACTGAAGACTGGCTCCCATGAGCCAACGCTTGGCGAAGACCCAGTTGTAGGCATAGCCACCAGAAAGGCTGACGCTATGATACTTGACGCCTTCAAACTTCATGCGGTTGTCAGAAGCCACATCGGCTGTTTCCGGATAAGAGGCCAACAGCTTCTGCAACGCCTGTTCGTCGAACGTCATTGTGTTGTTGGTATAACCTAAACCTACCATCCACGAACCGCAGCTCACTTTCTGACAAGTGCTCTGGTTGAAGGCTGCTGGATAGGAGAAACGTTCGTGATTGAACAGATAATAGGCGTTGAAGCCAATGCTGCCAATCTTGAAACCGCCAAAGTCCTGATTGACTAATCTTCGCGTATCAATACCTTCGCCCAACTTCAGTTTCATTATCTTACAGTCAGTTCCTGTGCGCCGATAGAAGAGGTCGATACCACCAGGAGTGGCGTAGAGGCAGAAGTTGATGTCGGTCACATCGCTGGTGATTCTTATCTGAGTGATATCGAATGTATAGCCGGCAAAGAGCCAACGCCAACCGCCGTAAGGTCCTATTCTCAGTTTGCCTTTCGGCGAAAGACGTATCTCGCGCGAGTCATCGCCGCGAGTGGTCAGCGTACGGAAGTCTATGGGTTGGGTAGCTTGCAGCATCACAGCAAAGTTATAATGCTGCGGCTCTATATAGCTGGTATCAATATCACTCAGAAAGTGAAAAGCTTTCTTGATAAAGCCAATCAGTCCTTTGCGCTCTTTCTTAGGAGAAATGCTGTCCGTCGGCTCGGCCAAACAAGAAGCAGCTACTATCAACATAGCAGCTAACATGAAGACCCTCGCTAACGGAAACACTTTCATCTTGCCCAATCAAAATTTTCCAAGAATGCGGTCGAGCGCCCAGTTGACAGGCGTGGCCGAAACACTGGTGCAGTTGCACAAAGACGTGCCCTGCAGATGTTCAATCACAGCACGAACAATTGGTTCCTGCACATACGGCGGATTGGGCACTGCGATGCTCTGGACGCCATCGCTCGTGTGAAGAGTGATGGGCGTGAAATCGAACACACTGAAACTGACCGACCCCTGACTGCCGATAACTTCTATACGGTCTTCGCGTGCCGACTCGTGGGCCACAAAGCACCATGAGCCACAGCCGGGCACGCCGTTCTCAAATTTAAAGGTAGCACAGACAGTGTCTTCGGCATTATAAAGTCCGCCACGATTGACGCTGATGCCTCGCGCCTCGATGATGACGCCGAAATACCACTGCAAGAGGTCGAGCTGGTGGGGCGCCAAATCGTAGAAGTAGCCGCCGCCGGCAATGTCGGCCTGCAGGCGCCAAGGCAGGTTTTCTGGATGAGCATAGTCGAGGTCTCGAGGCGAGTCGGCATAGCGCACCTGTACGTTGATGATTTTTCCAATCGTGCCGCTGTCGAGTATTTCTTTCACCTTGAGGAAATAAGGCAGATAGCGACGATAATAAGCCACAAAGCAGGGAATGCCCGTCTGCTCGCTGATGCGGTTTACACGCGCACAGTCGTCGTAATGGGCTGCTAAAGGTTTCTCCACGTAGACAGGTTTGCCAGCATGCATGGCCATAATGGCAAACGTAGCATGACTCGATGGGGGTGTTGCCACATAGATAGCATTCACATCGGGGTCGTCGATGAGTTCCTGTGCATCGGTGTACCAACGCGGCACCCCATGACGCTCAGCATAGGCGCGTGCTTTCTGCTCATTGCGACTCATGACGGCCACAACCTCGGAACCTTCGGCCATACTGAAAGCCGGGCCACTTTTTCTCTCTACGACATCACCGCAACCGATGAATCCCCACTTTAATAACTTCATTTTTTTTGTATTTTGGTGCAAAGTTACAAAAAAAGTCAGTACCTTTGCCACTTGTAAGCAAAATAATTAAGATTTTATGGAAAAAAAGCATACCGACAATCTCTGGAAAGTGCGCTCGAGCAGAGCATGCATTGCCGACGGCTACAACCTCTACATGAGCAACTTCCGCAAGATTTTTCGCCGTTCGTGGCACATCACTTTGGTTTATGCGCTCATTTTTAGCGCTTTTGCCACAATGGCCGTCACCCAATATTCGCACCTCGTGGTGCTCAATGCCGCGCTGGAAGCTGGTTTTCAAATCAACATCGGCAATCTGGCAGAAATCTACACCTTTATAGGCATCTTCTTGCTGACTGCCCTACTCTACTTTGCTGCCGCCACTGCTTTGGCCTCACAGGGCTATCAGGCCCAGCGCGAACATCTGGAAACCAACGAGATAGCTGCTGCCAAGAAATGGTATCTGCCCAAGTTCGGCTTGTTCGGCCGCACGCTGAAAGCTGTGCTTTGGGGATTCTTGACGGGATTCGTCTTCAGCGCCATTATCTTCCTTTTGTTCAAAGTTCTGGGCCACTTTGCCTCGCCTATTGTCAATACCATTCTGGTGGGCGTATGCAGTCTGCTGATTGGCATTTTCGTCTTTCTGCCATTCATCTATCTGAGCACCAAGTATATCCTGACGCCGAAAACCCACTTCGCGACGGTCTTTGTCAAAAGCTACGGCACTGCCATTCGCAACCTGGGGCTGATTTTCATCATCTTCTTCATCGTCACGCTCATCACACTGATTCTGACGGCCTTCACTGAGCTGCCTGCACATATTCTTTATATTGCCAACATTCAGGCACAGGTGGGCCAGTTCAACGGCGATCCGCTCGGAATGCCCGGATACATGATGTGGCTCATGCCCATAGTCTTTGCGCTGGCGGGCTTCATACAGGGCTACGTGCATCTGTCGATGCTCTTCCCGCTGTACTACATGTTTGGCACGATTGACCAAAAAGAACATGAACGTAACGAAAACATACAGAAACTATGACCAGACTTCTTTTTATCGACCGCGACGGCACGCTCATCGAAGAGCCGGCCGACGAGCAGATTGATGCGTTCGAAAAGCTGCGCTTTGTGCCTGGTGCCATCCGCAACCTTTCGTTTCTGCGCCAACACACTGACTTCCGTTTTGTGATGGTAAGCAATCAGGATGGCTTGGGCACACCGGCTTTTCCTGAGAACACCTTCTGGCCCGTTCACAACTTCATTCTTCAGACTTTTGAAGGCGAAGGCGTGGGCTTCGACGAGATTCTCATCGACCCGCACTTCCCTGAAGACAAGGCTCCGACGCGCAAGCCTGAGACGGGATTGGTGGAGAAATACATGAACGACCCTGAATACGACATTGCCAACAGCTACGTCATCGGCGACCGTGAGACTGACCGCCAGTTTGCCCAGAACATCGGCTGCAAGTTCTTGCAGGTAGGTCCGCTCTCGTGGGACAAGATTGCCGAGCTCATCTTTGCCGGCGAGCGCACGGCTGAGGTGCGCCGCACGACGAAGGAGACCGATATCCACGTAAAACTCTGTCTCGACGGACAAGGCAAGTGCGACATTGCTACAGGATTGGGATTCTTCGACCACATGCTCGAGCAGATTGGCAAGCACGGCAGCATCGACCTCACAGTGCACACCAAAGGCGACCTGCATGTAGACGAGCATCACACTATTGAAGATACGGCCATCGCGCTGGGCGAATGTATCTACCAGGCATTGGGTTCCAAGCGCGGTATTGAGCGCTACGGCTACTCGCTGCCTATGGACGACTGTATGGCTCAGGTGTGTCTCGACTTTGGCGGTCGCCCTTGGTTGGTATGGGACGCCCAGTTCCATCGTGAGCGCATCGGCGAGATGCCCACAGAGATGTTTCTCCATTTCTTCAAGAGCTTGAGCGATGCTGCCCGCATGAATCTCTTTATCAGAGCTGAGGGCGACAACGAGCACCATAAGATTGAGGGCATCTTCAAGGCCCTTGCCCGAGCACTGAAGATGGCTGTTCGACGCGACATCTATCACTACGACCTACCATCAACAAAAGGGGTTCTCTGAAAGTGAGAACCCCTTTTCTTTAAATCGTTGATTACGTTTCTGCAAAACGCAGGTTACGTTTCTTAAATACGTTGGTTACGTTTCTTAAAAACGCGTATTACGTCTCGCAATTTCTATTTCTTAGCAGCCTTAGCTTCAGCCTTCTTAGCAGCAGGCTTGTAGCGCTTGTTCAGGCCGTTGATGACTTCGGCGGTAATGTCGAAGCGCTTGTCGGCCAGCAGAATGTTGTCGCCCGACTTGGCCAGAATCATATCGAACTTCTTGTCCTTGTTGTAGATGGCCAGGAAGTGGTTGAGCGAGTCGCGCAGAGCCTCGTTGAACTTCTGCGTTTCGTTGGCCAGTTCGCTCTCCAGACGTGCCTGCAGGGCAGCGAGGTCGTTCTGCTGACGCTGGAGTGCAGCCTGTACGCTCTCGGCCTGTTCGCGCGAGGTAAAGCCATTGTTCTGCAGCTTCTGCTGGAAGTTGTTGGCAGCGGCCTGCAACTGGTTGCCCTTCGATGTAAGCGTGTTACGGGCGTTGTTGCTCTTCTTCTGAAGTTCCTCCGTCTTCTCCTTAGCGAAGTTAAACTGCGTCATCAGCGAGTCTACTTCCACATAAGCAATGTTCATACCACTGGTAGGTGCTCCAGCCTCAGCGGGCTTCTCGTCCATCTTGGGACTCTGGTTGTTGCACGAAGCCATCATCAGGGCTACGGCAGCTACGGACATCATGCCGAAAATGTTCTTTTTCATTTTTCTTTTGGTTTATATTTATTTGTTTCTTTCGTTGACGGCCAGCCTGCTCTTCCGACGCATCTCGCGGTCTTGATCCATCACGCAGTGGATGCCTCGTTCGCGCATAGCTTTCGAGTCGTGAATATGTTGCGATGAAAAGCGTCCATCGGGCTTAGAAAGCACTTTTACCAAGAAAAATGCCATCCCGATAGCAATTATTAACGCGCTCACGACAAATATTTCCATCTTTTTTACTAATTTTGCGGTGCAAAGTTAAGCATTTAACCCTAAAGAGAAGAAAATTTAGTTTAAATAATACTGAAAAATGAATAAAAGTGAGTTAAAACCAGCTGTTGTCTTTGAACAGTTTGCAAAGATTAACGAAATTCCGCGTCCTTCGAAGCGCGAAGAGAAGATGATTGCGTATCTGAAAAACTGGGGCGAGAGCCGAGGACTCGATACGAAAGTCGACGAGACAGGCAACGTCATCATTCGCAAGCCTGCCACCAAGGGCTACGAAGACCGCAAGACGGTGATTCTGCAGAGCCACATGGATATGGTGTGCGACAAGCTGGTCGACGTAGAGTTCGACTTCGACAAGGATGCCATTAAGACTTATATCGACGGCGAATGGCTGACTGCCGAGGGCACTACGCTTGGTGCCGACGACGGCATCGGTTGCGCCATCGAGCTGGCCATCCTGGATAGCAACGATATTGAGCACGGTCCGCTGGAATGTGTCTTCACACGCGATGAAGAAACGGGCCTCTCTGGCGCCGAAGGCATGAAGAGCGACTTCATGAGCGGCGACTATCTCATCAACCTCGATTCAGAAGACGAGGGCGAGATTTTCGTTTCGTGTGCTGGCGGTCGCAACACAACGGCCAAGTTTGCCATCAAGCGCGAAGCACCCGCTGCCGGCCTCTTCTTCGTGCGTGCTCAGCTGAAAGGACTTGTTGGCGGCCACTCTGGCGACGACATCAACAAGAAGCGTGCCAACGCTATTAAGCTGCTTGGTCGCTTCCTCTATCAGGAGATGAACCGCTACGAGGGCATCCGTCTGGCTCAGTTCCACTCTGGCAAGCTCCACAACGCCATTCCTCGCGACGGCTACTTCGTGATTGGTGTGCCCAACGACCTGAAGGAGAACGTGAAGGCCGACTGGAACGTGTTTGCTTCCGACGTAGAAGACGAGTTCCACGTGACCGACACAGCGATGGTTTGGAACATGGAAAGCACTGAGGCCGAGCCCGTCATCGACGAGCAGACGGCCATGAACTTCGTGCGTGCCCTGCAGGCTGTCGACAACGGCATCTATGCCATCTGTCAGGACGAGGCACTTGGCGGCATGGTCGAAACGTCGTCGAACATTGCCAGCGTGCACACCGAGGCCGAGGAAATCAACATTCTGTCGTCGCAGCGCTCCAACGTGATGTCGAATCTCGACAACATGTGCGCCACCTTCCGCGCTACCTTCGAGCTGGCTGGTGCCAAAGCTTGGTCGAGCGACGGCTATCCTGCCTGGAAGATGCGCCCAGAGAGCAAGCTCACAGAGATTGTGGTCGATGCCTACAAGGAGCTGTTCCATAAGATGCCTGTCGTGCGCGGCATCCATGCAGGCTTGGAGTGCGGTCTCTTCTCCGAGCGCTATCCGGCCCTCGACATGGTGAGCTTCGGTCCTACCCTGCGCTTCGTACATACCCCCGATGAGCGCCTGCACATTCCCACCGTACAGATGGTGTGGGATCATCTGCTGCTGGTACTCAAGCGCGTGCCGAAGAAGTAAATTTTGATTCTCTATATTATATAATTAAGGTGTGAGCAAAGCAAATATTGAAATTAAGGGAGCTCGCGTCAACAACCTCAAGAATGTTGACGTGAGCATCCCACGCAACCAGTTTGTCGTCATTGCCGGCGTTTCAGGCTCTGGCAAGTCTTCATTGGCCTTCGACACGCTCTATGCCGAAGGCCAGCGTCGCTATGTCGAGAGCCTGTCGAGCTATGCGCGCCAGTTCTTGGGACGCATGAACAAGCCCGAGTGCGACTTCATTCGCGGCATACCGCCAGCCATCGCCATCGAGCAGAAAGTCATTGCCCGAAACCCGCGCAGCACCGTGGGCACGTCTACCGAGATTTACGAATACTTGCGTTTGCTCTTTGCCCGCATAGGCCACACGTTCTCCCCCATCAGCGGCGAGGAAGTGAAGAAGCACTCCACCGAAGACCTGGTTCAGAAGATGCTGGAGTTCTCGCAGGGCACGAAGTTTGTGGTCATGTCGCCCATCCGTTTGGCCGAAGGCCGCACGCTCGAGAAGCAGTTGCAGATGTATGTGCAACAGGGCTATGCCCGCATGTTTGTCAAGGGCGACATTATGCGCATCGACGACTATCTGGCCGAAGAAGGGCATAGCGACACCGATGTATTCCTCGTCATCGACCGCCTCTCGGCCAGCAACGACAAGGACACCATCAGCCGACTGGTCGACTCGGCCGAGACGGCTTTCTACGAAGGCGGCGGCGAGTGCCGCATGATGGTGCTCCCATCGATGCTCTGCTACGATTTCTCCATGCGCTTCGAGGCCGACGGCATCACCTTTGAAGAGCCCAACGACCAACTGTTCTCGTTCAACTCGCCCGTGGGTGCCTGTCCTGAGTGTCAGGGCTTCGGGCGCATCATCGGCATCGACGAGCATCTGGTCATTCCCGACCCCTCGCTGTCGGTCTACGACGGCTGCGTGGTGTGCTGGCACGGCGAGAAAATGAGCGAGTGGAAGAACTGGTTCTGCCGCAATGCGGCCAAGCACGACTTCCCCATCTTCGAACCTTATCACGCACTCACTCAACAGCAGAAAGACTGGCTCTGGCACGGTCTGCCTTCCGACAAGAAGGCGAAAGAGAAGCCCTGCATCGACAGTTTCTTCCAAATGGTGACGGAGAACCAGTATAAGATACAATACCGCGTGATGCTCAGTCGCTATCGCGGCAAGACCACTTGCCCCACTTGTCACGGCACTCGTCTGAAGCCCGAGGCCAACTACGTGAAGATTGGCGGACGCAGCATCACCGACTTGGTACAGATGCCCGTTGTGCGACTGAAGGAATGGTTCGACCGTCTGGAGCTTTCTGAACAAGAACAGGGCATCGGCAAGCGACTGCTGACGGAAATCACGTCGCGCCTGCAGTTCCTGGTCGACGTGGGGTTGGGCTATCTGACGCTCAACCGCTTGTCGAACTCGCTTTCGGGCGGTGAGAGTCAGCGCATCAACCTGTGTACCTCGCTGGGCAGCAGTTTGGTAGGCTCGCTCTATATTCTCGATGAGCCGAGCATCGGCTTACATTCGCGCGACACCGACCGACTAATCAAAGTGCTCAAAGAGCTACAGGCTCTGGGCAACACAGTGGTCGTCGTCGAGCACGACGAAGATATCATGCGTGCGGCCGACTACCTCATCGATGTTGGTCCTGATGCCGGCCGACTGGGTGGCGAGATTGTTTTTGCAGGCAACCTCGGTCCGCAAGCCGACCTGAAAGCCCTTGAGAAACAATTCCCCAAGAGCCACACGCTGCGCTTCCTCTCTGGCGAAGAAGACCTGCCCGTTCCCAAGAGCCGTCGCCCCTGGAACCGTCACATCGACATCAAAGGGGCGCGCATGAACAATCTGCGCGGCATCGATGTGCAGATTCCGCTCAATGTGCTCACGGTCGTAACGGGCGTTTCCGGCTCAGGTAAGTCATCGCTTATCAAAGGCATCCTCTACCCTGCCCTCAAGCGCCGCTTGGGCGATGTATGCGATGCCCCAGGCGAATACAGCGGCTTGGGAGGCGACATCGATGCCATCAAGCGCATAGAGTTTGTCGACCAGAACCCGATAGGCAAGTCTACGCGCTCCAATCCCGCTACCTACGTGAAAGCCTACGATGCCATTCGCGACCTCTTTGCCGAGCAGCCTTTGGCACAGCAGATGGGCTTCACCAGCCAGTACTTCTCGTTTAACACCGACGGCGGTCGCTGCGACGAATGTAAGGGTGCTGGAACGATAACGGTCGAGATGCAGTTCATGGCCGACCTCGTCTTGGAGTGCGAAGCCTGTCACGGCCACCGCTTCAAGCGCGACATCCTCGATGTGCGCTTCGAAGGCAAGAACATCGACGACGTACTGAACATGACCATCAGCGAGGCCATCGACTTTTTCTCCACCCACCATCAGAAGACCATCGTCAACCGACTGAAACCTTTAGAGGATGTCGGCTTAGGCTATATCAAGTTAGGGCAGAGTTCTTCCACCCTTTCGGGCGGCGAGAACCAGCGCGTAAAGCTGGCCTACTTCATTGGGCAAGAACGTCAGGAGCCAACGATGTTCGTCTTCGACGAGCCTACAACCGGTCTCCACTTCCACGATATCAGCCGCCTGATGGCGTCGCTCGACGCTCTTATCCAGCGCGGCCACACCGTAGTGATTATCGAGCACAATCTCGACGTCATCAAGTTGGCCGACTACCTCATCGACTTAGGTCCCGACGGTGGCGACCGCGGTGGCGCTCTTGTGGCCGCAGGCACGCCTGAAGAGGTGGCCGCCTGCCCAGAGAGTATCACCGGTCAGTATCTGAAAAAGAAGTTGTAGCACATGGAAAAGATTATCATGGGCATCGACCCAGGAACCAACATCATGGGCTACGGCATCCTCAAGGTTGTGGGCGGCAAGGCGCAAATGGTGACGATGGGCGTCATCGACCTGCGTAAGTTTGCCGACGGCTACTTGAAGTTGGGGCATATCTTCGAACGGGTCACGGGTATCATCGATGCCTATCTGCCCGACGAACTGGCCATCGAAGCCCCTTTCTTCGGCAAGAACGTGCAGTCGATGCTGAAGCTGGGACGCGCACAGGGTGTGGCCATTGCTGCTGCTATTCGTCACGGTGTGCCCATTCACGAATATGCCCCGATGAAAATCAAGATGGCGCTTACCGGCAACGGTGCTGCCTCGAAAGAGCAAGTGGCCGGCATGCTGCAACGCCTGCTGAAGATAGACAACAGCGAGATGGGCAAGTTCATGGATGCCACCGATGCTCTGGCCGCCGCCTACTGCCACTATCTGCAGATGGGACGGCCGGAGAGCGAGGCCCACTATCGCGGTTGGAAGGATTTTGTCAACAAGAATCAGGATAAAGTATGGAAGAGCAAAAAATCATAGCCGTCGTAGGTCTGAATGCCAGCGGCAAGACGATGTTCATTGACCGGATGCGCAAGCAACTGGCCAGCGATGCCGTGCGCTACATAGCCTTTCGCGACTCCTATGGTGTGGCCGTCGACGGGGCTTACTACTTGCAACTTCGGTGGAACCAGCACGACATCGATGCCGAGACACCTACCGTAGGCGAACTATTGGAACGCGCTTTCCTGCTCGACGGTGCCGACAATGCAGAGCGCCGCCAGTGGCAGCAACATCTCTACAAGCTCTTCGACCTTTCGCCGCTGCTCGACAAGTATATCATCACGCTGTCATCGGGCGAACTGCGCAAGTTCCAACTGACGCGCACCCTACTCCATCAGCCACGCATCCTGATGATGGACAATCCCTTCATCGGGCTCGATGCCGAAGCTCGCGAACTACTGCGACAGCTCATCCGCCTCTTGGCCGACGAACATGGGCTGAAGGTGTATCTCATTCTGTCGAAGACCGACGATATGCCCGACTTCGTGGAGCATGTCATCGCACTGACCGACGGCGAAGCTAAGGAATTCGCGCCCGAAGACTATCTGGCACAGCGACAGCCCGTGCCGCCCCACATGCTCGACGACCGTCGCCGACAGGCCATTCTGAACCTTCCGGCTAACGACAACGACTACCGAGCCGACGACGTCATCGTGATGCGCAACGTGAACATCCGCTACGGCGAGCGCACCATCCTGAAAGACCTGACGTGGACGGTGAGAAACGGCGAGCGGTGGGCACTATCCGGACAGAACGGCAGCGGCAAGTCGACGCTGCTCTCGCTGGTGTGTGCCGACAATCCGCAGAGCTATGCCTGCGACATTTCCCTTTTCGGTTTCCAGCGCGGCTCGGGCGAAAGCATCTGGGACATCAAGAAGCATATAGGCTATGTATCGCCCGAGATGCACCGCTCCTACCAGCGCGACATCCCTGCACAGAACATCGTGGCCAGCGGCCTGAAGGATACCGTGGGCCTCTACGTCAATCCGACAACCGAAGAGAAGGAGCGATGCCGCTGGTGGCTCGACATCTTCGGCATCGGCCATCTGGCAGAGCGCCGTTTCC
>CAMOTK010000004.1 GCA_946625715.1 uncultured Prevotella sp.
TTGCCGGGCAGCGCGTAGGCCTCTACGTGTTGCCCGCCTTCCCCACCACCACGCTGCGCCCGGGCCAAACCTTCCGTTCCACCACCACCTACCGATTTGGAATTAAAAAACGCTAAATCAATATGAAAAATCTATTCTCATGGCTGGGCATCAGCCTTTGTGTGTGCCTCATGCTGTCCTGCGGCGACGATGCCGACGAGGGAGAGGTCAGAGGCAATGGCTCCGACATTACAAAAGAAGTGAAGAAGACCAAGGTGTCGGGAACCATAGAAAAGGGGCCCTTCGTGCAAGGTTCGAAGGTGACGCTCTATGAACTCAATGCCGACCTTTCGCAGACGGGTAAGAGTTTTAAGACCGAGACCAAGACCGATTTAGGTGACTTCGCCTTCGATGCCTCGATGGCTCTGTCGAGTCAGTTTGTGGAGCTGGAGACAACGGGCTTCTTCTACAACGAACTAAAGGGCCAGTGGTCGGCTACTCAGATTTCGCTGATGGCGCTGGCCGACGTGAGCGACAAGAACGCGGTGAACGTGAACCTGCTGACTCATCTGGAGTATGCACGTGTGAAGAAGCTGGTGCGCGAAGGAACATCTTTTGCCAATGCCAAAAAGCAGGCAGAACGCGAACTGCTGGCTTGTTTCGCCATCACAGACGAGATAGATAGCCCCGAGAAGATTTCGATTACCGACAACAACAAAAACTCCAGCATTCTGCTGGCTATTTCGTCGGTGCTGCTCTACGATAAGAGCGAGGCCGACTTCTCTCGCTTTATTGCCCAGCTCTCGACCCACTTTGCCGACTATGGCCGCATCACCGACGTGACTCTGCGCGAGAAGATTGACGAAGGCCTGAAGCACATCAGCCCGAAGAAGGTGGCCGAAACGATGGTCAGCTTCTACAAGGACAAGGGTGTGGCTCTGCAGGTGCAAGACTTTGGCAAGTACGTTGATTTCAATGCCGACGGCGTGATTGATGAGAATGATAAAGAAGTGGTGCCAGATAATATTTCTGTAGTCGAAGAACAGAACTTTTCAGAAAACTTGCTGCCCATATTGTCTAGTGTCTATATGAGTGTTGCTGCTTTTGAAGATTTACAGCAGAATCTTGAGAATCGGCGATTTAATGGCGAATCAATACTACCTTCAGACAATGTTGTGAGCCAGGCTTTCGCAAAGGGCTATGAGGCAGTGGTACGTGCTGCAATGATTATTGAACATGGCGACCAGAATCGTGATGCTCAATATATTGCCGAGGCACGTGCCTTGCGTGCTTTCGTCTATTATAATATGGTAGTGCTGTGGGGCAACGTGCCTTTGATAACCCGTGCCCCAACGATTGATGATAATGGCGTCGTGCCCCAGAGCGATGCCAAAGAGGTGCTCTATTTTGCACAGGACGAGATGCGACGTGCCGACGACTTCCTGCTCAAAAGCGACAATCAGGGGCACTTAGACTGGCGTGCAGCCCAACTGTTGCAGGCCGAAATAGCCTTGACGTTGGGACAGCAGGATAAAGCCGGGCAGTATCTTGGAAGGGCAACTCCCGACGTGGATTTTTCTCTGATGATTTCGGAAAAAACTCTGTTGAGCATTTATACCTCTTCATACCTCGATGTTCTGAAGAAAGAACTGAAGGGCGACGTCGATGGGTTGGAGAATGCAGGCATTGGCTATGGTCGATGGGCACTATTGAAACGTATAGGTAAAGCACAGGTGGTGGCGCGCTGCGCTGATTTTCAGTTGTTGATGCCTTTCCCCCTGCAAGAGTTGAACAAAAACTACATGCTCAAGCAGAACGAAGGTTACTAATTTTATACTAAAAACAATGGAACAATATTTTGCTGACGACAAGCGCTACGAGGGCGCAATGAAGTATGGGCGGTGCGGACGCTCGGGCGTGCTGCTGCCGCAGTTGTCGCTGGGCTTCTGGCATAACTTCGGGGCCGTGGACGACTACGAGCGGTCGCGGGCCATTGCACGCTATGCGTTCGACCACGGCGTGACCCACTTCGACCTGGCTAACAACTACGGACCGCCATACGGCACGGCCGAGGAAACGCTGGGACGACTGATGGACGACGACTTCCGTCCCTACCGCGACGAACTGTTCATCTCGACCAAGGCCGGCTACGACATGTGGCCCGGGCCCTACGGCAACTGGGGCTCGAGAAAGTACCTGATGGCGTCGCTCGACCAGTCGCTGCGCCGCATGCGCCTCGACTACGTAGACCTGTTCTACAGTCACCGCTACGACCCTAACACGCCGCTCGAAGAGACACTGCAGGCACTGGTAGACGTGGTGCGGCAGGGCAAGGCGCTCTACGTGGGCCTTTCGCGCTGGCCGCTCGAAGCCGCCCGCTTCGGGTTCCAGTATCTGAAGGAGCACGACGTGCCGTGCCTGATATTCCAGGACCGTCTGAATCTGCTCGACCGTGCCCCCCAGACGTCGGGCGTGCTCGACCTCTGTCGCGAACAGGGCGTGGGCTTCATCTCGTTCTCGCCGCTGGCACAGGGGCTGCTCACCGACCGCTATCTGAACGGCATTCCAGAGGGTTCGCGCATGTCGAAGGGCAAGTTTCTCAGGCCCGAGATGCTCACCGACGAACTGCTGCAGACGTTGCGCCAGTATCAGACCGAAGCACAGGCGCAAGGGCAGTCGCTGGCCGAGTGGGCGTTGCGCTGGATTCTGCGCCAGCAGGGCGTCACGTCGGTGCTGGTAGGCGCCAGTAGCGTGGCGCAGTTGCAGACCAATCTGAGGTGTGTGGAGTGAAACAAAAAGACAACGAGAAAATGTACATCGCCATAGCAGGAAATATAGGTAGCGGCAAGTCGACGCTCACGGGCATGCTGGCCAAGCACTACGGCTGGGAAGCACGCTTCGAGAGCGTAGACCACAACCCCTATCTGGAAGACTACTATAAGGACATTCACCGCTGGTCGTTCAACCTGGAAGTGTACTTCCTGAAGGAGCGCTTCCGCGACCTGCTGACCATTGCCCATGCCGACCATACGATTGTGCAGGACCGCTCCATCTTCGAGGGCGTCTACGTGTTCATGGCCAACAACAAGGACATGGGCCACCTGTCTGACCGCGACTACGAGACCTATATGGAGCTGTTCGACCAGATGGTGGAGATGGTGCAGTTGCCCGACCTCATGATTTATCTCCGGGCGTCGGTACCCCACTTGGTGGCCAACATCCAGAAGCGCGGGCGCGACTACGAGCAGACCATGAAGCTGGAGTATCTGGAGAACCTGAACCGCCGCTACGAGGACTTCATTAATAATAAGTATAGCGGGCGCGTGATGGTTATCGACAAGGACCCGCTCGACTTTAAGAACAACCCGAAGGACTTTGCGCAGATAGTAGACCGCATCGACCGCACGCTCTTCGGCCTTTTCCCAGAACCAAATCTATAGTATATTATGCACATAGCAATAGCAGGAAACATAGGCAGCGGCAAGACCACGCTGACCAAGATGCTGGCCCACCGATATGGGTGGACGCCGCGTTTCGAACCCGTAGACAACAACCCCTACCTGGAAGACTTCTATGCCGACATGAAGCGGTGGTCGTTTAATCTGCAGGTCTACTTCCTGAACAAACGCTTCAAGGAAGTGGTGGAGATTTCGAAGTCGAAGGACACCATCATACAAGACCGCACCATCTTCGAGGACGCCCGCATCTTTGCGCCCAACCTGCACGGGCAGGGGCTCATGTCGGACCGCGACTTCCAAAACTACAGCGACCTGTTCGACCTGATGATGTCGCTCGTGCAGCTGCCCGACCTCATGATTTACATCCGCTCGAGCATACCCACGCTCGTGGCGCAGATACAGAAGCGCGGCCGCGAGTACGAGCAGAGCATGCGTCTGGACTATCTCGAGGGCCTGAGCCGTCGCTACGAAGACTGGATAAGCACCTACAAGGGCCAGCTCATCATCATCGACGGCGACCACTGCAAGTTTGGCGATAACCCCGAAGACTTCAATCAGGTGACCGACATGATAGACGCCAAGCTCTACGGCCTGTTCCCCATGGAATGAGGAGCAGGCCCCAGGCCCTGCTGCCGGCACCGGCTTCTGCGTTAGGCTGAAAAAGAGTGAGGAAAATAAAGGGCACAAAAAAACCCCGACCAAAGGAGACTCACGCCTCAAGAACGTCGGGGTACATAATGAAAGGAGGAGTGGTACCTCCAGGAATCGAACCGGGGACACACGGATTTTCAGTCCGATGCTCTACCAACTGAGCTAAGGCACCATGTGGTTGTTGACTGTCCTTTCAGTTTTGCGGGTGCAAAGGTAAGAAGAAAATTTGAATCTACCAAACCTTTCGCCTCTTTTTTTTCGTTTTCCTCAAAAATACGTCGTAAAAGGTGTCAGTTTGTCCGCGCAAACCATTTTTTTATCCCCCTTTTTCTTGTTTAAAGGAAAAAAAATGCCTATCTTTGCAACCTAAAACGCAAATTAAGCACTATTGAAGACATGATTTTTCCGGCATTCCTCCTGGGTAGCTTGTTGATGTTCTACGTCATTTTCAGCATCCATATCCTGTGTTTCAAGAAGGACAGGACGCGTTTCCTCACCGTTCTGGGCTACATCATGATCTTCATGATGGTGTGGAACCTTAAAGACGTCATCATCTTCTTTCCAGGCATGTATCGCCCCGAGATTATCCACTGGATAATGGTCATCGACGGCTGGTCGGCCATAACCTACGCCGTGTTTCTCTTCGAGGCCGTAGAGCCCGGGTGGACCACCGCACGCCGCATGCTGCTCCATAGCGTGCCCTTCGCGCTGTTCACCGTGTGGTATGCCCTGCAGACCGAGCCGTGGGTGCTTACCATCTACACCATCTTCATCTGGATCTATGCCCTGAGCGTAGTGTTGGTGGGCTATCTGAAGATGCGGCGCCAGCAGAGCTACCTGCTGCGCAACTACTCCAACATAGAGCGCATCGACTCCGGCTGGCTGAAGAAGGTGCTCGTCTTGTCCTTCGTCAGTCAGGTGTCGTGGTACGTTACTTCAATCAACGGCACCATGCTGGCCAACGCTTTCTATTATGTGGCCTGCATGGTGTTGTGGCTCATCATTCTCTACTATAGCTGGAACTACCGCCCCGTGAAGATGGTCACCGAGGTGTTGGCCGACAAGCAGACCAAGCTGCCCATTGCCGATGGCGAGCTGGAGCGCGTGGTTGAGGAAGGGCAGCTTTACCTGAACCCCAACCTCACCGTGAGCGACCTGGCGCAGGCGCTGAACACCAACCGTACCTACGTGAGCACTTACCTGAGTCAGAAGCGCGGCCAGACGTTCTACGACTACATCAACGAACTGCGCATCACGGAGAAGAGCATCCCCCTGATGGAAGAGCATCCCGAATACAAGCTTGAGTACGTGGCTGCCCAGAGCGGCTTCTCGTCGATGGCCACCTTCCGCCGTGCCTTTGCCAGAAAGACTGGTGAGGTGCCCAGCCAGTTCGCGGAAAAAACTGGGGGGATGTAGAAGAGAGCTTTCTAAAATGTACAAATAATGGATAGCAATACCAACGAATACTTACCAGAATATGTTTTCGACGGGCTTAAAGTTCGCGTCTTTGACAAACTTAAAAACTTCTATGCCAATTGTTTGCCGAAGGGAAATTCGGATGTCATTGACGCCTGCAAGAAGATAGAGGCGAATGTCAACCAAGTCTATAGCGTCATTGAAGATTTCAGGAAACGCTTTCAACAGACTCTCAGTAATGGCTTTAAGTTTCGGCACATGCTTGCCAGCGTGTTTGTGATACTCTATTATAAGCATCGTGACGAAGATGCCTATAAGATGGTTGTGTTTAAGCAATTAGTGGGGGAGTTTGAAAATAAATTCTCTCCGTCGACCATTAAGGGCTATATCGACGAGATGCTTAAAGAGGATGCTATGCTTGAGTCGCTGAAAGCGAAGAGCACGGGAGCGACTCAGCATGGTCAGAGCGATGTGCAGGACAAGGAGAACTCCATCGTGCTGGCCGACAAGCGCGGCAGCGACCTCGTGAGGGTGATTCAGGCCATGTGCCACTGCAGCTACTTCGTGCATCAGGACGGCACGGTGGCCACGCCCACGGAAGTGGGCTCGCTGCTGATGAAGCTCTTCGGACGGAACACGGCCTGGAATTCGCTCCTGCAGAAAGCCTACGGGCGCGACTACCCTCTGAAGACTTTCGACGAACTGCGCGACGTGGCCGAAAAATATTGGAACAATAAGATGGCGTCGAGCAAGAAAAAGAAGTAGCAGGTACACGTCGGGCTGACGGCAGGTACACGTCGGGCCGTTTTCGAGGTACACGGTGTAGGTACACGTGAGGTATATAACGGTTTTTTGCAAGATATTTCCCTATTTCATACCTTTGCAGCCAAGAGAAAAATTCCGCTCTTGGCTGCTTTGTTTTCTTACGGAGTAAACCCCAGTGCAGTTTTTCTCGGCTATATAGCGAAATCGGGACAAAACGGCCCAGCGCAGCCGTCCGAGCCAGCCTTGGTAACCACCCTTCCTGACAACAGGCTGGCAATGCGTAAAGGGTGCTCATCTTAATTGTTTACCGAAATGGAAACAAAAAACGATTCAAACTGCTCCCCACTGGAGCAGGAACTGGCCAGGAAGGCCAGTGAGCTGGATGGTCTGCGCGCTGAGCGCGAAGGCCAGTTGGTGGAAACGACGCTGAAGGCCATTGCCGGCCGTGTGGCGTCGAAGTCAGTAGAGATTCTGCAGATACTGTCCGAAAAGGGCAGGCGGCAGGATGTGTGCGAGGTTGTGATTCGCGAAGTGAAGCGCGCTGCCGAGGGCTTGCTGTGGTGCCCGGAGTATCTGGAGCGTCTGGGCAGCGAGCAGCATGTGAAGGTCTACACCGGCAGCCATTGGGAAGACATGGAGCCCCAGCTGTGGAAGGACTTCACGGGCTGGTGTGCCCAGCGTTGCGGCGTGCCCGAGTCGATGTGCATGGACCATAAGCTCATGGGCCAGCTGGCCGAGGGCTTGGCCTACAATGTGGCCGAGAGCCGCCGTCAGTGCATACCCGAAAGCGAGGTGTGGCTGAACCTGTGCAACGGCACGCTGGTGGTGCGCACCGATGGTTCGTTGGAGCTGCGGCCACACTGCAAGGAAGACCTGTTCAACTACACGCTGGGCTATGCCTACGACCCGAAGGCCGAGAGCCAGCTGTGGCAGGGCTTTCTCGACCGTGTGCTGCCCGAGCCGGAGTCGCAGCAGGTGCTGGCCGAGTTTATAGACTACTGCTTTGCCAAGCACCACAAGCTGGAGAAGATGCTCTGGCTCTTTGGCGAGGGTCTGAACGGCAAGTCGGTGACGCTCGAGGTGCTTGAGTCGCTGCTTGGCTCCACGAACGTGAGCTACCTCAGCCTCTCGGATGTGTCGAACGACGAGGTGAAGCGGGCCGCCATTGAGGACAAGCTGCTGAACGTTAGCCATGAGAGCGGCAAAGACGTGAACCCAAACGTCTTGAAGCAGCTCACGTCGGGCGAGCGCGTGCTCATCAAGCACCTCTATGTAGACCCGCGCATGACGGCCAACTACGGTAAGTTTGTGGCGGCTTTCAACCAGTTGCCGCGCGCCGAGCTCACCTTCGGCTACTTCCGTCGCCTCATTATCCTGCCCTATCTGGTGACCATCCCGCAGAACGAAATCGACCGCGAGCTTACCTCGAAGCTGCGTCGCGAACTGTCGGGCATCCTCAACTGGGCACTGCGCGCGCTGCCCCGGCTGATGCAGACCAATACATTCACCGAGAGCCCCAACTGCATGGCGGCCCTCGACCAGTACCGACTGCAGTCCGACAACGTGCGCCTGTTTGTCAGGGAGTGTTGCGAGGAGAGCGCCTATACCACGGCAGCCTCAGAACTCTTCCTGGCTTATCGGGGCTACTGCCAGGAGTCGTCGATGCACCCGCTGGGCAAGGTCAAGTTCTACGAGCGTCTGGAGAAGCTGGTGGGAGCACCGGAAGTGTACGACAAGATGAAACGTTTCAAAATCCAACTGCGACAGTCATGAGCAAACAGCAACTACAGTTCGACAAAGACCGTCTGAACGCCATCTCCATTGTCGAGGTGGCCCAGCGGCTGGGCAACAGCGTGCGCCGCGTGGGCATCAACCACATGGCACGCTGCCCGTGGCACGACGACCACCATCCCTCGCTCTCGCTCGTGGCTGGCCGCGGAAAGAACTTCTGCCACTGCTTCAGCTGCGGCAAGGGCGGCGACGTCATCAGCTACGCCATGCAGTGCGGCGGATGGACGTTTCAAGAGGCGTGCCAATGGCTCGCAGCCGAGTTTGGCATCGGAACCGTGGCCACAGCCCCTGCGGCCCCACGGCCCAAGTCCCTGCCACCGGCCGAGCCGCCGGCACCGGAGTACACCTACATCCCCACGGCTATGCTCGACCCGCTGGTGTCGGCCGAAAGCTCGCTCTGCCAGTGTCTGCGCCGCTTCTTCCAGCCCGAGGCCGTGGAGTGGCTCGCCGAGGAGTATCGGCTGGGCTGCTACACCCTCAACGGGCACGACGACTGCACCGTCTTTCCCAGCATCGACGACCAAGGGCGCGTGTGCAACCTGAAGGTGCAGCACTACGAGACCGACTATGCTTCGCCACGCTTTGCACACAGCGACCAGACGGCCTACTGGCTCGGGCGCATGTGGGCCAACCAGGGACTGCTGCCCCGCCAGGCCGAGTTCCGCTCCGACTGCCTCTTCGGTGCCCATCTGCTGGGCCGCTATCCCAGCTCGGTGGTGGCCTTGGTCGAGAGCCCAAAGAATGCCCTCTTCGCAGCCCTCAGTTTCCCGCGGTTCACGTGGGTGGCGGCAGGCAAC
Organism: uncultured Prevotella sp.; assembly: GCA_946625715.1. Taxonomy (GTDB): domain Bacteria; phylum Bacteroidota; class Bacteroidia; order Bacteroidales; family Bacteroidaceae; genus Prevotella. Next base: position 8,858 of record CAMOTK010000004.1, read on the forward strand.
AAGGGCAACCTCAAGCGAGCCACGCTGCTGCCGCTGCAGGGGCGCGACGTCGTGGTGATGCCCGACTGCGATGCCGTCGACGAATGGGCCGAGAAGGTCGCTTCCATGGCCGACCTGGCCAACTTCACCGTCAGCGACTTCTGTCGGCGAATGGCCCCGGCCGACCAGCCCAAGTTCGACGTGGCCGACTATCTCGTGGCCGCCAGCCAGCCGCTCTATTTCTGAGCCGCGGCGGAAACTTTTAGGAATCTTTCAGAGCCGTCTGATGTGCCGAAAAGCCCATACAGACGGCTTTTCGTGTCGTCTCGTAGGAAAGTTTCCGTTTTTTTCCCGCAAACCTCTCTCTATTTCTTTCTATTTTCTTTTTTTTTAGGAAAAAGTAGGATAGAATCCGAAATCAGTAGCCTAATCCCTTGTCAGACAGCAGTTTCCCGTCGTCTCGCCTTCCCCAAACTTTCCGAAAACTTTCCTGCGCCCCCGCCGCTCCGACCGCGCCCCCCGCTTGCTCCGACCGAGCACCCCTTCCGCTCCGACCGGGCTCCGCAGTCACGGGTATAGATTGCATTGTGAAGTTCTCTAAAAAAGGCGCAGCTTTTTGCGAAAAAAGTTGAAGAAAAGCTTGGTGGTTTCAGAATTTTTTCGTACCTTTGTAAGGTAGAAGAATAGAGGCAGCGGCCTCACTACAACCAATCTTTTGTTTAACCCTTTAATACCATGAAAAATTATGGCAAATGAGAGAATCGCGCTCGGTATCAATCTCCGACGCAACCAGAACCAGACGAGTAGAACGTATGGCAAGTACTACCCCGAGGTGGACTTGCAGAAGACGCTCTCGCTGCGTGGCTTCGCACGCCACATGACCGAACACGGCTGCTACTACAGTCGCGACGTGGTGGAAGGCGTGCTGATGAAGATTACGGACTGTCTGCCCGAACTGCTTGCGCAGGGCGTGCCCGTGCAGCTCGGCTCGCTGGGCACGTTCTACCCCACGGCCGAGGTGGCTAAGAATGCGGCCGTCGACGACCTGGCCAAGCTGGATGGCGTAAACCCCAACCAGCTGGTGAAGGCCATCCACATCCGCTTCCGTCCCGACTCTTCGCAGCTTGACAACCTGACGGGCCCTGCCTTCAAGCAGGCGTGTGCCCTGGAGCTGCACAACGTGGTGAGCACGTCGGTGGTCACGGTCGACGGTGCGCCCCGTAAGGTGCGCCAGCTGAAGCCTGTAGCCACGGCCGTGGCCGAGGCTATGAGCGGCGGCTCGGGTGGTGGCGGTGGCGGCGGTGATGATGAGCGCCCGTAGAGTCTCACCCAACCCTCTCCAATGGAGAGGGCTTTTTTTTGTCACCACCGCTCACTTCTCACTTATCAAAATTCCAGCCTTGTGCTTTCAGCTCGAACTCCTGGCCGTCGCGGCTAACGAGGATGTGGCCGAACTGGGGCTTGGTGATGTGGCCGATGAGGCGCACGCCTTCCAGTTGCTCCACCTTCTCGAGGTCGCCGATGGGCAGGGTGAAGAGCAGCTCGTAGTCTTCGCCACCGTTGAGGGCGCAGGTGGTGACGTTCATGTTCAGCTCCTCGGCCATGACGGCGGTCTGGTAGTCAATGGGCAGCTGCTTCTCGAAGATGCGGCAGCCCACGCCGCTCTGGCGGCAGATGTGGATGAGCTCCGACGAGAGGCCGTCGCTGACGTCCATCATGGCGGTGGGGTGCAGGCCGGCCTCGCGCAGGCGCTCAATGATGTCGCCGCGGGCTTCGGCCTGCAGCTGGCGTTGCAGCAGGTATTCCTTGCCGGCAAAGTCGGGCTGGAAGTCTTGGAGTTTAGAGCTTTGTAGTTTGAACTTTGAACGTTTGGCCTCGTAGGTGCCGTCAGCCTTGGCAGCGGCCATCTCCTTGTTCAGGTCGTCGAGCTGCTGGTAGTAGACGGTCTTCTCGCGCTCCAGGAGCTGCAGGCCCATGTAGGCCGCCCCGAGGTCGCCCGTGACGCAGATGAGGTCGGTGTCGCGCGCGCCGTTGCGGTAGACGATGTCTTCGCGCCGTGCCTCGCCTATGCAGGTGATGGAGATGGCCAGTCCGGTGAGCGAGGCGGTGGTGTCGCCGCCCACGATGTCGACGTTCCACTTCTGGCAGGCCAGTCTTAGCCCTTCGTAGAAGAGCTCCATGTCTTCCACCGAGAAGCGCTTGGAGATGGCCAGCGAGACGGTCAGCTGGCGTGGCGTGCCGTTCATGGCGAACACGTCGCTGAGGTTGACCATGGCCGCCTTGTAGCCCAGGTGCTTCAGGTCGGTGTAGGTGAGGTCGAAGTGCACGCCTTCCATGAGCATGTCGGTGGTGACGAGCACTTCGCTGTCGGGGTAGTGCAGCACGGCGCAGTCGTCGCCTACGCCGTGCACGGTCGATGGTTGGCAGGGCTTGATGTCCTGCGTCAGTCGGTCGATGAGGCCGAACTCGCCAATGTTTGCTATTTCCATCCTTCAGTGGGGTGTTCGGTGTTGAACTTCTCCTGCTGCTCGCCCTTGACGTGCTCGGAGCGGAATATCATCTCGCGCATGATTTCGGTCATCAGCGGCTGTGCCTTGTTGGCTGCTTCCTGCACCTCTTCGTGGCTCACCTCTACGGGTGCGTCGAAGCCGCCCAGGTCGGTGATGACCGAGATGCCGAAGGTGCGTATGCCGCAGTGGTGGGCCACGATGACTTCGGGCACGGTAGACATGCCCACGGCGTCGCCGCCCAGCAGGCGGTACATCTTGTACTCGGCGGGCGTCTCAAACGTGGGTCCCTGCACGCCTACGTAGACGCCGTAGGTGACGCGTATGCCCTTCTCGCGGGCAATGGTGGCAGCCTCGCGTATGAGGTTCGGGTCGTAGGTCTGGTGCATGTCGGGGAAGCGCGGGCCCGTGGGGAAGTTCTTGCCGCGCAGCGGATGCTCGGGGAAGAAGTTGATGTGGTCGGTGATAATCATGAGGTCGCCAATGCGGAAGGCGGGGTTCATGCCGCCGGCGGCGTTGGATACGAAGAGCGTCTTGATGCCCAGCTCGTACATCACGCGCACGGGGAGCGTCACCTCTTTCATGGAGTAGCCCTCGTAGTAGTGGAAGCGCCCCTGCATGGCGAGTATGTCGACGCCGCCGAGCTTACCGAAGATGAGCTTGCCGCTGTGGCCCTCGACGGTCGACACGGGGAAGTTGGGTATTTCGCTGTAGGGTATCTCGAGCTTGTCAGTTATTTCTGAAGCTAATTGTCCGAGGCCTGTCCCCAGCACGATGGCGGTCTTGGGACTTGTGGTCATCCTTGCTTTTAACCAGGATGCTGTTTCTTGAATTTTTCTGTACATAGCCTATGATATTTTGGTTAAACATTTCTTCTTGTTCTTCCTGCATGAAGCGTATGCTGACGGGCAGCATGTAGAGCCGCCGGCGCACGTCGGGGCTCAGGTTGTCGGCCTGCAGCAGGCGGGTGGCGTCTTTCTCGGTGGTGACCACCAGGCGCGGCTCTGGCAGGGCGCTGAAGCGCTGGTTCAGCGTGTCTATCTCCTTGCGGCTGAAGTTGTGGTGGTCGGCATAGTGCAGCGTGGTCAGCCGGCTCTTGTCGACCATCGTCAGCAGGTCTTCTTCCATCTGCCGTGGCGACCCTATGCCCGTGACCAGCAGCACGTTGGCCTGGCTCTTGGTAAGGTCCACTGCGGGCTCGCGACACTCGTTGGGGAACACGGGCTGCAGGGGCTCGTAGGCAAACGTGGTGAAGAACAGCTTCTGGTAGGGATAGAGGTTCAAGGCCTTGGTGATGACGCGAAACTCCATGGGCTTGAGCGTCTTCGGACACTTGGTCACAATCACGATGTCGGCGCGGTTCTTCTCTGTCATCGGTTCGCGCAGTCGGCCTGCGGGCAGCAGGGCGTCGTAGATGATGAGGCGGTGGTAGTCGACGAGCAGGATGTTGATGCCCGGCTTCACGTAGCGATGCTGGAATGCATCGTCGAGCAGCACCACGTCGATGGGGCGCGGGGTGTCGCCGGCCGTCAGCCGCTCAATGCCGCGCACGCGCTTCTTGTCTACGGCCACCGTCACCTGCGGAAATTTGTGCTTCATCTGCAGCGGCTCGTCGCCCACGTCGGCTACGGTCGACTGTGCAGTGGCCAGTTGGAAGCCCTTGCTCTTGCGCTTGTAGCCGCGGCTGAGCACGGCCACGCTGACCTTGTCCTTCAGCAGGCGCACCAAGTACTCCACGTGGGGCGTCTTGCCCGTGCCGCCCACGGTGATGTTGCCCACCGCAATGACCGGCACGTCGAAGGCACGACTCTTCAGCACGCCCATGTCGAACAGGGCGTTGCGCAGCTTCACCGCCGTTCCGTAGAAGAAACTGAGTGGTCGCAGCCAGTCGTTAATCTTGATGAAGTCGCCTTCCATCCAGCACGCTTTTTTTTATTTCGTCTTGACGTCGAAGGGCAGGCGGGCCTGCAGGTGGTTGCGCTGCTGCATCTGGCGCAGCTCCATCACGGGCGCATACAGGTCGCCCAGCAGGGCGCGCAGCTCACCGTCGAGATAGGTGCCCTTGTCTTCCTTGCCCAGCAGCTGCTCCATCCAGTCGGTCTCGTCCTCGTAGGTCTCGGTGTAGTATTCGCTCACCTTGGCCAGCTCGGCAGCCTTCTTCACGGCATCGTCGAGCGAGCCCAGCTGGTCGACCAGCTTCACCTTCAGGGCGTCGGTGGCCAGCCACACGCGGCCTTGTGCAATCTCGTCTACCTGCTCCTTCTTCATCTTACGTCCGTCGGCCACGATGCTCAGGAACGTGTCGTAGCCGCGGTCCACGTATTTCTGCATGTGGGCCAGCTCCTCGCTGTTCTCCTTGGCATAGATGAGGTTCTCCTCGTAGTCGCCGAAACGGTTGGTCTTCACGCCGTCGAACGTCACGCCCAGCTTGTCGGTGGCCAGCACCGAGAAGTTCGGTATCAGTCCGAAGATGCCTATCGAGCCGGTCAGCGTGGTAGGTTCGGCATAGATGTAGTTGGCTGCTGCACTGAGCATATAGCCGCCCGAGGCAGCCAGACCGCCCATCGACACCACCACCGGCTTCTTGGCCTTCAGCTGCTTCACGGCGTGCCACATCTGCTCAGAGGCAACGGCACTGCCGCCAGGCGAGTTCACGCGCAGCACCACGGCCTTCACATCGTCGTCGTCGGCCAGTTCGTTGAGTGCCTCCACCACGTCGCTGCCCACGATGGCGTGCTCCTGCATGAAGCCGCTGGCCATCTTGTCGATAATCTCGCCGTAGGCGTAGTACACGGCAATCTTGTCGCCCTTGTCCTTCTTCTTCGTCTTCACGTTCATCATGTCCGTGAGCGACAGTTGGCAGATGTCGTCGTCATCGTCTATCTTCAGCTGCTTCTTCACCACATCCTTGATGCCTTCGGGATACATCAGCCCGTCTACGAGGCCTGCCTTCACGTAGTCGTCAGGGTTGGCAAAGGCCATAATCGAGTCGTTGGCGAGTTGGTTCAGCGCGTCGACAGTCACCTTGCGGCTCTGGGCAATGCCCTTCAGCACGTGGTTCCACACGCCGCCCAGATAGGCCATGCGCTGCTCGCGGTCGTTCTCACTCATGTCCTTGCGCGTCACGCTCTCCACGGCGCTCTTATATTTGCCCACGCGGGTGGCCTGATACTTGACGCCTATTTTTTCGAACAGGCCCGTCATGTACTGGCTCTTGCCGCCCATGCCCTTGAAGTCTATCATGCCCGTCTTGTTCAGGTACACCTTGTCGGCCACCGAAGCCACGTAGTAGCTCATCTGCATGTACTGGTCGGCGTAGGCAATCACCCACTTGCCGCTCTTCTTGAAGTCGGCCAGCGCGTCGCGCACCTGCTGGGCCGTGGCAGGCGAGTCGAAGGCCAGCATGCCGCCCTCGAGGTAGATGCCCTTGATGTCGTCTTCGGCCTTGGCCTTGCGAATGCTCTCTAAGATATCGTCCAGCCCCATCATCTCCATGTCGGCCTGCCCGAAGAGCAGGCTCAGCGGGTTGCCGTCGTCAACACGCTCTTCCACGGCGCCTTCCATCTTCAGCACGAACACCGAGTTCTTCTCGACCTTCGTCGAAGCCTGGTCGGAGGCAATCATGCCCACGAGCGAAATCATCATCAGAATGCCGGTGACGACCGACAAGAGAATAATGCCACAGATGGTGGCCAACGTCATTTTAAAAAAGTCCTTCATAAGCGGTTGGTTTATAGTTCTGCTTGCAAAGGTAGTTATTTTTTCTGAAAGTTGAACGTTTTTCTGACAAAATGCATCGTTTTCTTGTGGCGGCCGTCTTTTTTTTCGTATCTTTGCACGCAGAAACCACTTAAAAACGACAAAGACCAATGAAAGTAAAACTTCTTTTCTGCATCGCACTGCTCATGGCTGCCACAACGGCAGAGGCAGGCAAGAAATCGAAAAACAAGCAACCCGACCTCTGGCCCGACGGAAGCCCCGTGGCCGAATGGTTCAGTGACACGACGAAGGTCGACGTGGCCAAGCTCGGACGCCGCTATGTGGTCACCGACTACGGTGTCGACCGCTACTCCGACGCCGTGCAGACCGAACGCCTGCAGGCCGTCATCGACCGTGCTGCCCAAGAGGGTGGCGGTGTGGTGGTCATTCCCCGCGGCACGTTCCTCAGCGGCAGCCTCTTCTTCCGTCAGGGCACCCACCTCTTTATAGAAGAGGGCGGCGAACTGAAGGGCAGCGACCGCATACGCCACTTCAAACTGCTCAAGACGCGCATGGAAGGCCAGACGCTGCAGTACTTCGCCGCACTGGTCAATGCCGACGGCGTCGACGGCTTCACCATTGCAGGCCCCGGCACCATCAATGGCAACGGCTTCAACTACTGGGAAGAGTTTTGGATTAGGCGCCAGTTCAACCGCCAGTGCACCAATCTCGAAGCCCTCAGACCCCGCAACGTCTACATCTCAAACTCCAAGAACGTCACCGTGCAGGACGTACACATCATCAACTCGCCCTTCTGGACCAACCACCTCTACCGCTGCGACCACGTGCGCTATCTCAACGTCTTCATCTACGCGCCCACCAGCGGCATCCTCGCCCCTGAATACAAGAAGGGCGCTCCCAGCAGCGACGCCATCGACCTCGACGTCTGCCACGACGTGCTCATCTACGGCTGCTACATGAACGTCAACGACGATGCCGTGGTGCTCAAGGGCGGTAAGGGCACGTGGGCCGACAAAGACCCCGACAACGGTCCCTGCGAGCGCATACTCATCGACCACTGCACCTACGGCAAGGTGCACGGCTGTCTGACACTCGGCTCCGAGTCGCTCCACGACCGCAACATCATTCTGCGCAACATCAAGATGGAGAACGCCAACCGCGTGCTCTGGCTCAAGATGCGCCCCGACACCCCGCAGCACTACGAGTACGTCACCGTGAGCAACGTCGAGGGCCACTGCAACTCCTTCCTCGTGGTGCGCCCCTGGACCCAGTTCTTCAAGCCCGGCGACCGTCCCGACATGCCCCTCTCCGAGTGCAACAACATCACCATACGCAACGTCAACGCCTCGTGCCGCAACTTCTTCGATGTGGGCACCAGCGACAAGTATCGCCTCAAGGACTTCACCTTCGAGAACATCAACGTCACCGACGAGAAGAAGGCCTTCGACCCGAAGATGATAGAAAACTGCCAAGTGAGGGACGTCAACATCCGCTGACACTTTGTCAGTCGGCTGCCGTTTGGCACACTTTTGGCTAAACCCTTGGCGGGATGCAGCAAACGCAGCGTCCCGCCAAAACATTGTTGATACATTTAATTAAATAACAAGAACTATGAACATCAAACCATTAGCAGACCGCGTGCTGGTATTGCCCGCACCGGCAGAAGAGAAAATCGGTGGCATCATCATTCCTGACACCGCAAAAGAGAAACCCCTCCACGGCAAAATCGTTGCCACTGGTAAGGGCACCAAGGACGAGGAGATGGTCCTCAAGGCCGGCGACGAAGTGCTCTACGGCAAGTATAGCGGCACCGAACTCGAGTTCGAAGGCGAGAAGTACCTCATGATGCGCCAGAGCGATGTGCTCGCAGTGCTGGAGAAATAAAGAAATAATAAATTAAAGAAGAAATAACTATGGCAAAGGATATCAAATTCAATATTGAAGCACGCGACCTGCTGAAGCAGGGCGTAGACCAGTTGGCTAACGCAGTAAAGGTGACTCTCGGTCCGAAGGGACGCAACGTGGTCATCGAGAAGAAGTTTGGCGCTCCCCAAATCACCAAGGACGGCGTCACCGTGGCTAAGGAGATTGAGCTCGAAGACAAGTTCGAGAACACAGGTGCACAGCTCGTGAAGAGCGTGGCATCGAAGACGGGTGACGACGCCGGCGACGGCACCACCACCGCTACCATCCTGGCCCAGGCCATCGTCAGCGAGGGCTTGAAGAACGTCACTGCCGGTGCCAACCCCATGGACCTGAAGCGCGGTATCGACAAGGCTGTGAAGACTGTCACCGACTTCATTGCCGAGAACGCTGAGCAGGTGGGCGACAACTACGACAAGATTGAGCAGGTGGCCACCGTCAGCGCCAACAACGACAAGGAGATTGGCGAGTTGCTGGCCGAGGCCATGCGCAAGGTGTCGAAGGACGGCGTCATCACCATCGAGGAAAGCAAGAGCCGCGACACACACATCGGCGTGGTCGAGGGTATGCAGTTCGACCGCGGCTATCTCTCGTCTTACTTCGTCACTGACACCGAGAAGATGGAGTGCGCCATGGACAACCCCTATATCCTCATCTACGACAAGAAGATTTCAAACATCAAGGACTTCCTGCCCATCCTGCAGCCTGCCGCCGAGAGCGGTCGCCCCTTGCTCGTCATCGCCGAGGATGTCGACTCTGAGGCACTCACCACACTCGTGGTCAACCGTCTGCGTGGCGGTCTGAAGATTTGTGCCGTCAAGGCTCCTGGTTTTGGCGACCGTCGCAAGGCCATGCTCGAGGACATTGCCGTGCTCACCGGTGGCACCGTCATCAGCGAGGAGAAGGGTCTCAAGCTCGAGCAGGCTACGCTTGAGATGCTGGGCACCTGCGACAAGCTGACCGTCACGAAGGACAACACCACCATCGTCAACGGTGCTGGCAGCAAGCAGGCCATTCAGGACCGCATCAACCAGATTAAGAACGAGATTGAGAACACCACCAGCTCGTACGACAAGGAGAAGCTGCAGGAGCGTCTGGCCAAGCTGGCCGGCGGCGTGGCTGTGCTCTACGTCGGTGCCAACTCTGAGGTCGAGATGAAGGAGAAGAAAGACCGCGTCGACGATGCACTCTGCGCTACGCGTGCCGCCATCGAGGAAGGTGTTGTGGCCGGTGGTGGTACCACCTACATCCGCGCTCAGCAGGCTCTCGTAGGTCTGAAGGGCGACAATGCCGACGAGCAGACGGGTATCAACATCATCTGCCGCGCCATCGAGGAGCCGCTGCGCCAGATTGTCAGCAACGCTGGCGGCGAGGGTGCCGTGGTCGTACAGAAGGTGCGCGAGGGCAAGGGCGACTTCGGCTACAATGCTCGCACCGATGTCTACGAAGACATGCGCAAGGCTGGTGTCATCGATCCTGCCAAGGTAGCCCGTGTGGCTCTGGAGAACGCTGCCTCTATCGCTGGCATGTTCCTCACCACCGAGTGCCTCATCTGCGACAAGCCCGAGAAGGAGCCTGCCATGCCTATGGGTGGCGCACCGGGCATGGGCGGCATGATGTAATACGAATTTGTAACCTCAACTTGTCAAATAGCAGGGAATCGGAACTTTTTTCGGTTCCCTGCTTTGATTTGTATCAATTTCGTTGCATTTTCATGCATTTTTGTTTGGAAGATATTGTAATAATTATTACCTTTGCAAACAAAGAAGAAAGACATTTTTGATTTGTTTTAGTAGATTAGTTTTTAAGTAGTTTGTTTTTTGAAAACAGGTTGTCGAGATGACAGCCTGTTTTTTCTTTTTCGTTAGCTTGGCCATTTCGGAAATTGTTTGTACTTTTGCAAACGTATGAGAAGAATTGTGTTTGCACTTTTATGCATGGCAGGACTCTCGGTCTTTGCCCAAAAGAAGGTAGGCGACTTCATCGAGTCTACCTCGTATAATCTTGATAAGATAGGCGCCAAACGCTCGCAGCAGTATTTTCCGCAGGGCAATGCCTTCGTTTGCACCAACGGCACCAACCGCTTTACGCGCGCCCTCTACGGCGGGTGGACCGACTGGCGACTGGAGACCAGCGACCGCCCGGTGTTTGCCGTGGTCAAGAAGAATTACCACCGCAACATCAGCTTCACGCTGGAGACCGGCGGCGTGTCGGTGGCCCTCGATTCGGCAGCACGCTGCGACGCCTGCTACGGGGCGGGAGAGCGGACCTACCGGCTGAGCGACCCTCGGTGGGGTGGGGCCGAGCTGTTCGTCGAGGTGGTGGCGTGCCCCGACCGCGAAGCTGCCATCTGGCGTTTCTACGGGCCGCAGTTCATGGGCCGTGCCACGATTCGCGGAAGGGTGGCTGCCATCGCCATTCCGAAACTCCACCGCAACGGCGACATCGGGGCCGACAAGCCCGGATGCTTCGAGGCCAAGGGGCCGGTGTTGCAGGAGGTGACGCTGCCGTTGGACGCAGGGACGGGATTCATTGAGGTCGACCTGAACCAGCTCAGGGTGCCTGAGCGCCAGGCGGCTGACGCCGAGTATCTGGCTGCGGCAGAGCATTTCAGGCAGCTGGCCAGTCGCATCAGCTTCGAAACGCCTGACCCCTACATCAACACGCTGGGCGGCGCGCTGGCCCTGGCCGCCGACGGTGACTGGGACGGCAAGACGTGGCTCCACGGCTGCATCGGCTGGCGCATGCCGCTGGCAGGTTGGCGTGCTGCCTACGTGGGCGACGTGCTTGGTTGGAACGACCGTCAGCGCAGCCACTTCGATGCCTACGCCAAGAGTCAGGTGACGCAGGTGCCGGCCTTTATTCCGCACCCTTCGCAAGACCCGAAGATGAACATGGCGCGCGCCGAGAAGAAGTGGGGCACGCAGATGTACTCCGAAGGCTACATCTGTCGCAATCCCGAGCGCAACGACCAGATGCACCACTACGACATGAACCTCAACTACATCGACGAGCTGCTCTGGCACTTCCAGTACGATGCCGACACGGCCTATATGCGCAAGCTATGGCCCGTCATCAAACGCCATCTGGCCTGGGAGAAGCGCAACTTCGACCCCGACGGCGACCATCTCTACGATGCCTACTGCTGCATCTGGGCCAGCGATGCCCTTTACTATAGCGGCGGTGCCGTGACCCATTCGTCGGCCTACAATTACCGCGGCAACCGTCTGGCAGCCCGCATAGCCGAACTCATCGGCGAGGATGCTGCGCCCTATCGTGCCGAGGCCGATGCCATTCTGCAGGCCATGAACCAGCGCCTCTGGCTGGGCGACCACTGGGCGGAGTATGAGGACGCTCTCGGACTGAAGCGCAAGCACGAGAGCGCTGCCGTGTGGAGCATCTATACCCCCATCGACTGCGGCGCCTGTACACCCGAGCAGGCCTATCTGGCCACCCGCTACGTGGACCGCGAGATTCCCCACATCGACGTGGAAGACACTGGTCTGCAGACCATCAGTACCAGCAACTGGTTGCCCTATTCGTGGAGCATCAATAACGTAGCGGCCGCCGAGGTGATGCACACGGCTCTGGCTTACTATGAGGCCGGGCGCAACGAAGAGGCTTTCCGACTGATGAAAGCCAACCTGATGGACCAGATGTATTACGGACAGTCGCCTGCCAACTTCGGTCAGGTGTCGTTTTACGATGCTGCCCGCGGCGAGTGCTATCGCGACTTTGGCGACTGCATCGGCATTTCTTCGCGCACGTTGGTGCAAGGACTCTTCGGCATCATCCCCCAGGCCCTCTACGGCCAGTGCATCATTCGTCCGGGCTTCCCTGCCGAGTGGGACAGCGTGACCGTGAACACCCCCTATATTAATTATAAGTACACGCGTGAGGGCGACAATGTCTGTCTCGACGTCACCCAGCACTTCCGCCAGCCCCTGCAAATCGTGCTGCGCCTGAACCAAGGCCGCGGACGCTATGTCGATGTGGTGGGCAATAGCGACGAACATCAGACGCTACGTTGGAAACTTGCTCCTGCAGAAGAAACAACGGAGCCGTACAACGCAAAGGAAACCATCGTAGACGCCGCAAAGTTCGGCCTTTCCGAGCCTGTCGCTACGGGCAAATTCCTGAAACAGGACATCGGTCGCTACTTCAACGCCGAAGTCGACGACGTTTTCAAGAACCAGTACCTCTCGCCGCGTCCGCAGTCGACCACTCTGCAGATTCCCGTGCAGGGCATTGGCGAATGGTGTCATCCGCAACTGACGGCCGACGTCAACGACAGCGTGTTCCGCACGAAGATTGTCGACGACCAGTTTGTGGTGGCCGGCGTGCCCTTCCGCACACCGAAGACGGGGCAGAACATCGTCTATACCTCGCTCTGGGACAACTATCCCGACAGCCAGACCATCGACCTGCCCCGCAAGAAAGCATCGAGTGCCTACCTGCTCATGGCCGGAACAACCAATCACATGCAGAGTCGCATCGACAACGGTCTGGTGGTGGTGACCTATCAGGACATGACCACCGACACGCTGCGCCTGCGCAATCCCGACAACTGGTGCCCGATAGAACAGGACTATTACGTCGACGGACTGGCCTTCTGCACCACGCAGCCGCGTCCCTATCGCGTCTGTCTCGGCACGGGCACAGTGAGCCGTGACCTCGGCCGCGAGCTGGCGGTGAAGGGCGTCTATGGCCGCGAACTGCCAGGCGGTGCCGCGCAGATGTTGCGCATGCCCCTTAATCCGCGTAAGAAACTGCGCAGCCTCACCCTGCGCACCCTCTCCAACGACGTAGTCATCGGACTGATGGCCGTCACGTTGCAGTAGCACAGATGTGTTGGACTGCTTGAGTGAACCTTTGCACACAAAAAGAGGCCCGCAGGAAACCGGATTCCTGCGGGCCTTTCTTATGGTCGTAAGCGTTTACTTAGCCTCTTCAGCTTTCTTGGGCTCTTCCTTCTTGGCGGCCTTCTTGGCAGCCTTCTTCGGAGCAGCAGCCTTCTTCGGAGCAGCAGCCTTCTTGGCCGGCTTCTTCTCGCTGGGCTCCAACTTCTCCAAGCGAGCCTTCAGGCGCGTAATCTCCTTGTCCTTCATCTCAATCTCGTCGCCCTGGTTCTTGATGGTGGTGAGCAGCGAGTTGAGCTCCTCGTTGTCAATCTCCTCGGGATAGAGGGCGTTGACGCGGTTCATGAAGTCGCCCAGGATGTTCATGTAGTTGGTGAAGGCGTCGAACGGCCCGCTGTAGATGCCACGGTCGAGACCCACGTTCGAGGGCTTGGTGGTCATGAAGCGGAAGTTGTTGGAAGCCT
>CAMOTK010000005.1 GCA_946625715.1 uncultured Prevotella sp.
GCTGAGCCTCGTGGCCTACGAGACCGAGAACTACGACGACCTGCACCGCTACTACCTCACCACCGACAACCGCACGGCCCAGCTGCTCTCTGCCGTGGAACTGTTGCGCCAGCAGCAGCCCCGCGAGATGGTGACGCTCGGCAGTGCGCCCTACCTGCAGCGCCTCGACTCGCTCATCAGCCGCTATGCCGACCTTGAGGTCTGTGGCGAGGCTGCCATCGAACGGGTGCAGTATATGCGCAGCTTCACCAACGCCACGCCGGCCGAACTGGTGGCCTACATCAACGAGGCGCTCGGCAAGTGGGGCTCGTGGCAGCGCATGAACGAGCTGCGCAATCTCTACAACGAACTGACCGCCCGCATGTTTCAGGCCCAGTTGCCGCAGGCGGTCGTCCTGCCCAACACGCCGCAGTCCATGCTTCTGAGCAACCTCAGAGCCATCGACGGCATCAGTCTGAAAATCTATCGGGTGAAGGCCAACGGCGACATCGACTTCAACCCCAACAGCGACGATGGCTATCGCCGCATCAAACCGCTACTCACGGCGCTGCCCGAACTGTCGCAGAAGCGCACGCTGGCTAAGCACCAGCCGTGGGAGGTGTTTGAAGACTCGCTGCAGTTGCCCGCCCTGCCCGTAGGCGTCTATATGATTGAGGTGCAGAGCCTGCCCGCCACGCAGGCGTCGCGCCAGCTGCTCTTCGTGAGCAACGTGCGTATTCTGCAAGAGGCACAGCCCGGCCAGGCCATGCGCTATGCCGTGGTAGAGGCCACCACGGGCAACCCCATCGCCGGCGCCGCACTGCAGTTGCGCTTCCACCGAAACTACCGGCAACCGGCAACGACCGTCAATGTGCATACCGACAAGAACGGCGAATACGTCTATCGCTTCAAGGCCCCTCAAGAACGTCCGCGCGAGGTGTATGCCACTACGCCCAACGACCGCGCCTGTCCGCCGCTCAGCGCCTATGGCAACTACAGCTACCACGAGGCGCAGGACTACGTGGAGCGCACCGACATCTTCACCGACCGTGCCATCTACCGCCCCGGACAGAAGGTCTGCGTGTCGGCCATCGTCTACAAGGTGACTGGCGGCATCGACCAACAGGCCGTAGGCGGCAAGGCGCTCACCTTCCAACTGCTCGACGCCAACTACAAGCAGGTGGGCGAACAGCAGGCCGCTACCGACGCGTTTGGTGTGGCGGCAGCTGAGTTCACGCTGCCTACGGGCGGACTGACCGGCCAATTCTCCGTGCGAGTGAACAACCGCAACCACAGTTTCCGCGTGGAAGAATACAAGCGCCCCACGTTCGAGGTCAGCTTTGCCGAGGTCAACGAAGACTATCACGACGGCGACACGCTCGCCGCGAAGGGCACCGCCAAGACCTATGCCGGCGTGCCCGTGCAAGGCGGAAAGGTGGTCTACAAGGTGGTGCGCCGACAAGCCTACTGGTGGATGACCTACTCGCGCTACTGGAACCTGGGATTCATTGGCGAAGGCCAGAACGACGCGGTGCTCTCTCAGGGCGAGACCACGACCGACGACGAGGGCGCCTTCACCGTCGACATGCCCTTGCAGCTGCCCAAGACGCGCTTCCCGATGTTCTACAACTTCGTGGTCATGGCCGACGTGACCGACCAAGGCGGCGAAACGCATCAGGCACAGCTGTCGTTGCCCCTCGGCAACCGCAAGACGGCGCTCACCATCGACCTCGACGAAAAGCTCCTCGCAGAGAAGCCCACCCCCGCAACCTTCCACCTGCGCAATGCAGCCGGAAAGGACATCGCGGCCACCGTGCGCTACCAGATAGACGGCGGCAAATGGCAAGAGGTGGCAACCAATTCTCCATTCTCCATTCTCAATTCTCAATTCTCAATTAACCTAAAGTCTGGTCGCCACACGATAGAGGCCGTCTGCGAGGGCGACACGCTGACGAGATGTTTCGTGGTGTTCTCGCTCGCCGACAAGCGGCCGGCCACCGAGTGCGACGAGTGGTTCTACCAGAGCGACACGCAGTTTCCCAACGACGGCACGCCCGTGACCATCCAGGTGGGTGCTTCCTCGCGCATACATATTTTATATAGCATGTACAGCGGCAAGACGCTCATTGAGAGCGGACGCGCCGACAAGGACAACGCGCTCATCAACCGCCAGCTGACCTATAAGCCCGAGTACGGCAACGGCCTGCTGCTCACCTTCGCCTGGGTGCGCGACGGCAAGGTACACACGCAGACCATGCAGATACGCCGCCCCATGCCCGACAAGCAGTTGCGCCTGCAGTGGGACACCTTCCGCGACCGTCTGAAGCCCGGTCAGCAGGAAGAGTGGACGCTGCGCATACTGACACCCGACCAGCAGGCGGCCAAGGCACAGCTCATGGCCGTGCTCTACGACAAGAGCCTCGACCAGCTGGTGCCCAACGCGTGGGACTTCACGCCGTGGCAACAGATAACGCTGCCCAATACCAATTGGGCCTACAGCCACTTTGGCAATCTCTTCTTCTCGGGCTATCAGAACAGGGACTATCTGAATGTCGAGAACCTCGACTTCTCTACCTTCGACCACAGCGTCTATCCGCAGCGCTGGTTTGGCGGACGCCACCGCCTGCTGGGCGCCGCTGTTCCGCGCATGGCCATGGCCAAGGTCGGTGCCATGAAGCAATCGGCCATTGGGGCCATGGATGTGGCTGGCAACGACATGGCTGCAGACGAGGTGCTGAGGACTAACTTTACGATGGCCGAAGCAGTGGTGGCTGAAGATGAGAAACCTTTGCCCAGCGAAACGAAATCTGCTGAGCAGACGGAGGTGGCCCTGCGCGAGAACATGCAGGAGACGGCCTTCTTCCGGCCTCAGCTGTTGGCCGACGGCGACGGTCGCGTGGCGCTGAAATTCACGTTGCCGGAGAGCCTCACCACCTGGTGCTTCCAGGGACTGGCCCACACGCAGGATATGATGTACGGCAAGCTCAGCGGCGAGGCTGTGGCACAGAAGGACGTGATGATTCAGCCCAACATGCCGCGCTTCATCCGCGAGGGCGACGAGGCGGTGGTCACGGCCCGCATCTTCAACATGACCGACCGCGAGCTCTCGGCCACTGCCCGCCTGCAGCTCATCGACCCAGCCACCGAACAGGTGGTCTACGACGAGCAGCAGCCTTGCACCCTGCAGCCCAACGGCACCGTATCGACAAACTTCAAATTTCAAACCTCAAATTTCAAATTTCAAACCTCAAGCCTCCTCGTGGCCAAAGCAACGGTCAGCGGCGAGGGCTTCAGCGACGGCGAACAGCACTATCTGCCCGTGCTGCCCAGCCGGGAGCGCGTCACCGTGACCGTTCCCTTCACGCAGAACGAGCCGGGCACGAAGACCATCGACCTCGGTAGCCTCATCCCGCAAACCGCTAAACAGCAGTCGGCTGCAAAATACACCATCGAATACACCAACAATCCGGCTTGGCTCATGGTGCAGGCACTGGCCACCATCGGTCAGCCCTGCGACCACAACGCCATCAGTCAGGCGGCTTCGCTCTATGCCAACACCATTGGCAAGCACCTCATCGGTCAGATGCCTTCGGCCAAGACCACGTTTGAACAGTGGAAGCGCGAGACTGCAGACCAGCCTTCGTCGCTCAGTTCGCAGCTGGAGAAGAACCAAGAACTGAAAGACTTGCTGCTCAACGAGACGCCGTGGGTGATGGATGCCGACCGCGAAACGGAGCAGCGCCAGCACATGGCCGACTTCTTCGACCAGAACACCATGCAGCAGCGCTACGACTCGGCCATCGCAAAACTGCGCGACCTGCAGTTGGCCGACGGTTCGTGGAGCTGGTGGAAAGGCATGAACGGCTCGCTCTACATGACCGTCGAGGTGAGCGAGATGCTGGTGCGCCTCAACCAGATGACCGGTCAGCAGACGGAAACGAAGCAGATGCTCAGCAAGGCCTTCAACTTCATGGGCGACGCGTTCATCAAAGAGGTGGCCGAAATGAAACGACTGGCCCGCAAGGGCGTCAAGCCCACGTTCCCGTCGTTCACCGCCCTGCAGTGGCTCTACCTCTGCAAGCTCGACGGCCGCACACTGCCCACGCAGGTGAAGGTGGCCAACGACTACCTCACGAACCTGCTGAAGAAGGAGCGCAAGAACCAGACCATCTACGAGAAAGCACTCTCGGCCATCGTGCTCGACTCGAAGCTCTACGCCCAGAGCCTGAAGGAGTACACCGTCTACCGCGAGGACATGGGCCGCTACTACGACACGCCGCGCGCCGGCTACTCGTGGCGCGACTACCGCATACCCACTCAGGTGGTGGCCATCGAGGCCCTGCAGCGCCTCACGCCCAACGACCGCGAGACCATCGAGGAGATGCAGCGCTGGCTCCTGCAAGAGAAGCATGCGCAGGCTTGGGACACCCCCATCAACAGCGTCGACGCCGTCTATGCCTTCCTCAACAACCGACAGCTGCTGTTGGCACCGCAGGAACAGACGGTGCTGAAGGTCGACGGCAAGCCGCTTCAGACCTCGCAGGCCACGGCCGGCATTGGCTACGTGAAGACCGTGCTGCCGGCTCAAGGCCAACAGACCTTCACGGCCGAAAAGACCTCGACGGGCACCAGCTGGGGCGCCGTCTATGCACAGTTCATGCAGCCCGCCAGCGACATGGCCGACCAGCAGAGCGGCATCTCCGTGAAGCGCGAAATCCTGAACGCCAACCACTCGCCGCTTAAAGTCGGACAGCGCATCAAGGTGCGCCTCACCATCGTGGCCGACCGCGACCTGGACTTCGTACAGGTCAGCGACAAGCGGGCGGCTTGCATGGAGCCCGTCAACCAGTTGAGCGGCTACCACTGGGGCTACTACATCGCGCCGAAGGACTACACCACCAACTATTATTTCGACCGCATGCCAAAAGGCAAACACGTGATAGAAACAGAATACTTCATCGACCGGAGTGGCACCTACCAGACGGGCTCGTGCACGGCACAGTGTGCCTACGCCCCCGAGTTCCGAGGCACCACGAAGGGCATAACACTTACAGTAGAAGAATGAATAAGACACTGCTCATAACAACGCTGCTCGCGCTGGGCGCCACCACTGCCAGCGCACAGCGACTGATGGTGACTCAGGCTACCATCGACTGCGGACGGACCGGCTTTCAGCAGCCTGTCACCGCAACGTTTGAACTGCGCAACAAGGGTCTCCGCAAACTGCGCATCAGCGACGTGCATCCCGACTGCGGCTGCACGCAAGTGGACTATCCGAAAAAGGAGATTGGCGCCAACGAGAAATTCACCATTCGCCTGACCTACGATGCCCAGCAGCTGGGACACTTCTATAAGCAGGCGGCCGTGGTGAGCAACGGCTCGAAAACGCCCGTCTACCTCACCATGAAAGGCGTGGTGCTGGAAGAGGTGCAGGACTTCTCCGGCCTTTATCCCTACGACTTCGGCGGACTGCTCCTGGACAAGGACAACCTGGAGTTCGACGACGTGAACAAGGGCGACCGCCCTATGCAGGAAATCCATATCCTGAACAACACCGGCAAGACCGTCAACCCCTCGGTCATGCACCTGCCGCCGTATCTCGAAGCTGAGATTACGCCACAGCAACTGGCTCCAGGGCGCAGCGCCACCATCCGCTTGACGCTCAAATCGGCCAACATACGCGACTTCGGTCTGACGCAGACTGCCGTCTATCTGGCCAAGAACCCCGGCGACAAGGTGCAGTCGGAAAATGAGATTGGCATTTCGGCCGTGCTGCTGCCCGACCTGAAGAACTTCGGCGGCACCAACCGCCAGTATGCGCCCAAGATGGTGCTGTCGGCACAGAGCATGGAACTGGGGGCCTTCGAGAAAAAGTCGAAGAAGTCGGGCGAGCTGACCATCACCAACAACGGTCGCACCGAACTCAACATCTCGTCGCTGCAGATGTTTACGCCTGGTCTGAGAGTCACCTTAGGCAAGCGGAAACTGCAGCCCGGCGAAACGACCAAACTGAAGATTACCGCCATGCGCAACGAACTGCGCAAGGTGCGCACCAAGCCCCGTGTGCTCATGATTACCAACGACCCGGAACATGCGAAGGTCGTCATCAATATCAACGTGAAGTAAGCCTACACTATGGAACATCCAGAAAACAGCTCCGAATATGCAGGTCTGCAAGTGAACAGCGGCGTGGAGCAGCCAGCCATCATCAACCCCTACTTGCAGCGCAACCGTTTCCGCCGTCGCGAACTGTCGGCGGCCGACATGGTGGAAGGCATCGTCAAAGGCGATGTCACCATCCTCTCGCAGGCCGTCACGCTGGTGGAGAGCGTCAACCCCGACCATCAGGCCAAGGCACAAGAGGTCATCAACAAGTGTCTGCCCTACAGCGGCAAGTCGGTGCGTGTGGGCATCAGCGGTGTGCCGGGCGCCGGCAAGTCGACCAGCATCGACCAGTTTGGCATGCATGTGCTGAAGGAGAAGGGCGGCAAACTGGCTGTGCTGGCCATCGACCCGTCGAGCGAGCGCACCAAGGGCAGCATCTTGGGCGACAAGACCCGCATGGAGAAACTGGCACTGCATCCCGACTCGTTCATACGCCCCAGCCCATCGGCCGGTTCACTGGGCGGCGTGGCCCGCAAGACGCGCGAGACCATCATCCTTTGCGAGGCAGCGGGCTTCGACAAGATATTCGTGGAGACCGTGGGTGTGGGTCAGAGTGAGACCGCCTGCCACTCGATGGTCGACTTCTTCCTGCTCATACAGGTGGCCGGCACGGGCGACGAGCTGCAGGGCATCAAGCGCGGCATCATGGAAATCAGCGACGGCATCGTCATCAACAAGTGCGACGGCGACAACGTGGACCGCTGTCAGATGGCGGCCAGCAACTTCCGCAATGCGCTCCACTTCTTCCCCATGCCCGAGAGCGGCTGGACGCCAAAGGTGCTCTGCTACAGTGGCTTCTACGGCACAGGCGTGAAGGAAGTGTGGGACATGATTTACCAATACATCGACTTCGTGAAGCAGAACGGCTACTTCGACTACCGCCGCAACGAGCAGGCGAAATACTGGATGTACGAGAGCATCAACGAGCATCTGCGCATGAACTTCTACAACAACAAGACCATCAAAGAACAGCTGAAGATGGCCGAACAATCGGTGCTGCGCGGCGAACAGACCAGCTTCGTGGCGGCTCAAGCACTGCTCGACAACTATTTTAACCAGATGAAAGGCTAATGCTACAGATAGAAATAGACAACGGCAGCGGTTTCTGCTTCGGCGTGACTACGGCCATCAAGAAGGCGGAAGAGGAACTGGCAGCAGGCAAGACGCTCTACTGCCTGGGCGACATTGTGCACAACGGCATGGAGTGTGAACGGCTGCGCCAACTGGGCCTCATCACCATCAACCACGAGGAGATGGCACGCCTGCACAACACGAAGGTTCTGCTGCGCGCCCACGGCGAACCGCCGGAAACCTATGCACTGGCTCAGCGCAACAACATCGAGATTATCGATGCCACCTGCCCGGTGGTGCTGCAACTGCAGAAGAAAATCAAAAAGCAGTATGAGACGACGGACAGCCAAATCGTCATCTTTGGCAAAAACGGACATGCGGAAGTCTTGGGACTGGTCGGACAAACCGAGGGTAAAGCTATTGTCATAGAGAAGTTCGACGACGTGAAGAAGCTCGACTTCTCCCGTGACATCTATCTCTACTCGCAGACCACAAAGAGCCTCGACGAGTTTCACCGCATCATTGAGTATATTCAAAACCACATCTCGCCCGAAGCCCACTTCCAAAGCTTCGACACCATCTGCCGACAGGTGGCCAACCGCATGCCCAACATCTCGGAGTTTGCCTCGCGCCACGACCTGATTCTCTTCGTCTGCGGACATAAGAGCTCGAACGGCAAGGTGCTCTTCAGCGAGTGTCTGCGGCGCAATCCGAACAGTCACCAGATAGAAGGACCGGAAGAAATCAATCCACAATGGCTCGAAGGCATGAGCACCGTGGGCATCTGTGGCGCTACATCGACGCCCAAATGGCTCATGGAACAGTGCCGCGACGAACTGCTTAAACTACAATAATATGAGAATGCGACGACTTTTCACCTTGTTATTAATATTAGCAGGCACGCTGACAGTCTGGTCAGCCCAGCGTCCGCAATGGGGGAAAATGTCGCCCATGCTACGCCAGATGGCGAGAAGCGAGGTGCGCGATGCCGCGTATGTCTGCGCTTTCGTCAAGACCACCGACCGCAGCGTGCTTGAAGCCTATGGCTGCCAGGAACTGACGCGGGCGGGCAACATCAGCATTGCCAACATTCCCGTGGCCCAGTTGGGCCGCTTGTCGCAAGACCGCCGCGTCAGGAGAATCGAGGCCCGCCCCTTAGGCGATATCCTCATGGACTCGGTGGCCCGCCAAATAGGTGTGCTCCCATTGCACGAGGGCACCAATCTGCCCCAGGCGTTCACGGGCAAAGACGTGGTGGTGGGCGTGATGGACATTGGGTTCGACCTCACCCACCCCAACTTCTACGACCGCACGGCCAGCAACTACCGCATCAAGCGCCTGTGGGACTTTCTCTCTACCGACACCGTGGGCTCGCCCCTGTACGTCGGTCGCGACTATACCACGACCGAAGAACTGCTGGCACTGGCCCACAGCCGCGACGGCGAAGACCAGACACACGGCACCCACACCTTAGGCATCGCGGCCGGCAGCGGCTATACGTCGAAGTACCGTGGTGTGGCCTTCGAGAGCGACCTCTGCCTGGTGGCTAATGCCGTGAGCAGCAATGCCGTACTCATCGACTCGGCCAACCGCAGCAAGTTCACTTTTGCCACCGACGCCCTTGGTTTCAAGTACATCTTCGACTATGCCACAAGCGTCGACAAGCCTTGCGTCATCTCCTTCAGCGAAGGCAGTCCACAGGACTTTTGGGGCTACGACTTGCTCTACTACGAGATGATTGACCAAATGGTGGGACCTGGCCGCATCTTAGTGGCAGCAGCCGGCAACCAAGGTGCCGTGAAGTCGTGGTTCAGAAAACCCAAAGGCCAACCGTCGACGGGCTCCTTCTTCCGCCACAGCGGCAAACTGTTTATAGGCACACTGAAGTCGGCCGACGACTTCCAACTGCGCCTCACGTTCTATGAAGAAGGGCGCGAGCCGCTGCTCATCGACACCCGCAGTGTGGTCAGTCTGAAAGACTCGCTGCTCACCCTGCGCGGGCTCGGCTCCATCGACTCCCTGCAGGTGGAAGCCTATCCGTCGTGCTTCAATCCCGACGACATCTGCTACGACGTGATGCTCTACGCCCAGAAGAATATTGGCATCGACGTGCCGCTGTCGCTGGAGGTCATCGGCACCGACGCCGATGTGGAGTACTGGCGCTACAATGGCTCGCTGTACGAGAACACAGCCCTCAACAGCGCGCTCAATGCCGGCGAATGTGTGCGCAACATCCACTCGCCAAGCAGTTGTCCACGTGTCATTTGTGTAGGGGCCAACATGTATCGACAGGGCATCACCAACTACATGGGCGAATGGAAAAGCTCCATTAAGGGCGGCAACGGCCTGAGAAACGTCCACTCGTCGGTAGGTCCGACCACCGACGGGCGCACGAAGCCCGACGTCATGGCGCCCGGCATCAACATCATCTCGTCCTATAGCAGCTACTATCTGGAGCATCATCCCGATGCCAACGATATCACATGGGATGTGGAGCACTTCACCTTCAACGGCCGCACCTACCCTTGGAACAGCTGCTCGGGCACATCAATGTCGTGTCCGGCGGTGGCAGGAACGATTGCGCTTTGGCTTCAGGCCAAGCCCGACCTGACGCCAGAGGAAGCCTTGGACGTGATTGCGCACACCAGCCGCCACCCCGACACCTCGCTCACCTACCCCAACAACGAATACGGCTATGGCGAGATTGACGCCTATGCCGGCCTGCTCTACCTGCTCAAGGCCAACAAGATTGAAGGGCTCTCTGCAGCGCACACCACCGCCCAACTACAGCTGACGGGGCGCGACTTGCAGATATGGTTTCCACAGCCCACGCCTACGCCGGCTCGTCTGCGCATCTACACATTAGACGGCCGCATGGTCTACCAGACGCGGCTCACTGCCGGACAACAGGCCCACGCCATCAGTCTCGCAGGCCTTCCCGCTGCACTCTACGCCGTACAGATAGACGGCACCGAGGCCGGCTCGACACTGCTCAGGCTGAAATGACACAAGCACCATCATAAAAACGAAAAGAAATGACACTAAAGGACTTCTTGAAGAACGACAAGTTTGCAGCCAATGCCGGCTGCCAGTTGGAAGAAATCAGCGAGGGCTACGCCCGTGCCGTGATGACCGTAGGCGAAGAACACCTGAACGCCGGTGGCGTCTGTCAGGGCGGTGCCTACTTCACCCTGGCCGACCTGGCCTTGGCTGCCGTGACCAACAGCCGCGGCCAACTGACCTTCGGCATTGAGAACAACATCATGTTTCTGCAGAGTGCCCGTGTGGGCGATGTGCTCACAGCCGAGGCCAAAGAAGTTTTCGCGCACCACCGCATCCCCTACATCGACGTACACATCACCAACCAGCGGGGCGAACTCTGCTGCGTGGTGACCGGACTGGCCTACCGTAAGGCACAGGCGCTGCCAGTAGAAGGCCTACAATAAAAAAATAAGGAATCGTTTCCTATTCGAACATTTCTGCCCAGCGCAGGAATTTATCGACACCTTCCTGACCAAATTTGGCCAGGCTTTGGGCTGTTTGTGCCACCGTGAGCACCCGCTCCGGATGCGATTTGGAATAGAACTTATCGGCATAGCACACCACCTGTTCTTCCAGCGTTTCGGGCTGATAGTCGGCCACAGGCAGCGGCAACTGCTGGCGCTCTATCTGTTCGCGGGTAAGCCCCGTGCCAGTATGGCGTTCACAAACGCGGGCATGGCGCTCAAGCCCTTCGTCGCGCAAGAGTTTTGCCCCAATGATGCCATGCTTGATGTAAGGCTCCGTACCCTCACAGAAAATGCTGGGAGCATGGCACCAGGCGATGCCGATGTCATGGAGCATGGCCGCCTCAAGCAGGAATGGTCTGTCGAGCTGCAACTCGGGATGGATATCACAGATATACATACAACGGTCGGCCACACGCGTACTGTGCAAAAGCAACAGTTTTCGCAGATTGTTGTCTACAGGATAATACTTGCGAATAATTGACAAATAATCCATACAGTCTTGTTTAGTTTAACATCAAACCCTTAAAGCCCCCCAACAGACGAAGGGCTTTAAGGGTTACTCTATCGCTCACTGCTGGCGCTCAATCCATGCCAGCACATCGCCTTTGCGCACCTTGGCACCCTGCTTGGCCGATACCTCGACCAGCTTGCCACCGAGCGCAGCGGGAATGGGCACAATCTCGCCCCACTTCTCCACGAGATAGCAGAACGTCTGGCCCTCTTCATACTTCTGTCCAATGAACGGCTCGATGCAGGGAGCACACTCGCCGTCGCCATTGAACTCGTAGAAGATTTGTCCGGCCGACGGGCAAACCAGTGCATCGGCTTTGGCGTGCTTGAAAGCCGCCAGCTCCTCGGCGCTCAGCTTCGAGCCCATCTTGGCGTCCTTGGCCTTCTGCAGGTCGGCCAGGAACTGCTTCTTGGCCTGTCCGCTCTTGAAGGGGCGATACTGCTCGGGGTGCATGGCCAGTTCGAAGAGTTCTTCGTTGTCCTTGCCATAGTCCCAGCCATTCTCGTCCATCTCCTTCTTGAAGCCGTCGAGAGCATTGGGGATAAGCGTATGCGGGTCGGCATCGGTGAACTCACGCTTCTGCTGTTTGGCCAGTTCGATGAGCTCGGGATCGATGGTGCCGGGAATCTTGCCACTCTTGCCGAGAATCATGCCCCAGATGGCGTCGTCCATCATGACAAAGCGGCCCTTGCCCTGCTCCATGGTGAGGAGGTTCATGAGGGCAATGTTCTTGGTGTATTGCGAGAACGGTGTGACCAGTGGGGGATAGCCCACGCGCGGCCAAACGTACTCAACCTCGTTGAACAGCTTCACGAGCATGTCGTCCATGGTGAGCACGGGCTCGCCCTTCTTCTCGCGCAGCTTGTTAATCATGGTCTGGATGCCGCCGAGGTCGGCCATCATCGAGCCCATCATGCCGCCAGGCAGACCGCAGCCAAGCAGCAGGCTGGACATGTGCTTGTTAGCGGGATTGATGAAGTAGCCCAGCCAGTCGTCGATGAACTCCTGAGTGAGTGTGCGTGCCTGCATATAGGCATTCATATTGATGTCTTCCACCTCGAAGCCTTCGTTCTTCAGCATCGACTGCACCGAGATAATGTCGGGATGCACCTTGCCCCAGCTAAGCGGTTCGATGGCCGTGTCGATAATGTCGGCACCGTTGTTGCAGACCTCGAGTATGGAGGCCATAGACAGGCCGGGGCCCGAGTGACCATGATACTGTATGATGACGTCGGGGTGCTTGGTCTTGATGCTCTTGGTGAGCTGACCGAGCATATAGGGCTGACCGATGCCGGCCATGTCCTTCAGACAGATTTCCTCTGCACCGGCGGCAATCACCTCGTCGGCAATGGCACTGTAGTACTCCACGGTATGCACAGGGCTGGTGGTGATGCAGAGAGTGGCCTGCGGAATCATGCCAGCGGCCTTGGCCCACTTAATAGAAGGAATAATGTTGCGTGTGTCGTTCAGTCCGCAGAAGATACGGGGTATGTCGACGCCTTGGGCGTGCTTCACCTTATACATCAGCTCGCGCACATCGTCGGGCACGGGATACATGCGCAGGGCATTGAGACCGCGATCGAGCATGTGCGTCTGGATGCCCACCTGGTTGAAGGGCTTACAGAAAGCGCGCACGGCATCGTTGGGGTTCTCACCGGCCATGAGGTTCACCTGCTCGAAAGCACCGCCATTGGTCTCCACACGGGCGAAGCATCCCATATCGATGATTACGGGAGCGATGCGCTCCAACTGGTCTTTCCGTGGCTGGAATTTTCCTGACGACTGCCACATGTCGCGGTAGACAAGACTGAACTTAATCTTCTTTTTCATACGATTTATAGGTTTTTAAACAAATATATGGCGCAAAAATAGATAAAATATTTGAATTTTGGAGCACCAACCGCCATTTTTTTTTCAAAAATCATTAACTTTGCACCAAAATACAAAAAAAAGACATGAAAAAGAGTATTTCTACGCTGCTCGTTGTCCTGCTGACGACGCTCGTTGCATGCGGCGGAAAAGAGACGAAAGATACTGTTGCCACTCGTAACAGCACAGAAATCGACCCTAACGACAAGACGGTCTACGGACTGGCCTGCGACGGATGTACCGACACCATCCTGGTGCTGCTCAGAGACATTGAGAGCGACCCCGACACCTTCAATATTCTACAAGCCACAAAGTACAACCACGTCATGGGACGCCCCTCGATAGGCGCCAATATGGCTGTGGTGCTCAATGCCGAGGACTCTACCGTGGCCGACCTGGTGATTAATCTGGAAGAGCTGAAGGCATCGTGGTGCTACATGGTGAAGCCGAAGCTGCGCCAAAGAGCCTCGCTGGCGTCTGACAACCCGAAGACGGCTGCACAGCAGTTGCCCGACTCGGTGATTAAGAAGTTCATGGTGCCGCGCGAATATGGTTTCCAGCTGAAGGCAGAAAACGTGGCGCGCCCCATCGGCATGGTCCATAGGAATGGCACTGAAGAAGAGTCGCCTGTAGAATATCCCATACTGAAGCGCTACCGCGAGTGGCATCTGTTCAACGGCAATCTGGTGCTCACCGAGACGGCCCTCGACTCACTGGGCAATGCCTATGCCGTCAACAGCGACACGGCGCAGTTCTTGCTGATGACGCCCGACACGCTGGTGCTCCGCTTCAACGATGGCGACCACGGGTTCTATAAAAAAATTGAGAATTTTAAGAGAATTGAGAATTGAGAATTCAGAATTGAGAATTATGATTAGTTTCAAGCATCCGGTCTAATCATAATTCTCAATTCTGAATTCTCAATTCTCAATTCCAATTCTCAATTCCCAATTCTCAATTCTCAATTAAAACAATGGTTTTTCAGGCGCTCTTTCGCCAGCTCCTCATATTCTGTGCCGGGCTGGCCATAGTTGGCGTAAGGATAGATGCTGATGCCGCCACGCGGTGTGAACAGGCCCAATACCTCGATATACTTCGGCTGCATCAGCTTCACGAGGTCCTTCATGATTGTGTTCACACAGTCTTCGTGGAAGTCGCCGTGGTTGCGGAAAGAGAAGAGATAGAGCTTCAGGCTCTTGCTCTCCACCATGCGCTTGCCGGGGATATACATAATCTTGATTTCAGCAAAGTCGGGCTGTCCGGTGATGGGACAGAGCGAGGTGAACTCCGGACAGTTGAACTGCACCCAATAGTCGTTTTCGGGGTGTTTGTTCTCAAAAGTTTCGAGCACTTCGGGCGCATAGTCAGTAGAGAAAGGCGTCTTCTGGCCCAGGGCGTGCAGCCCTTCGTTTTTTCTTGAATCTTCCATTTTCTTGTTTTGTTAAAGAGGGTTTAGCAAGTACCCCTGTCTGATTTGGGGCTGCAAAGTTAAGAATAAAAACTGAAATAAAGTGCAATTTCTGTGAAGTTTTAGTTCAAAAAGGTTAAAAGTGCTAAGTTTTATTGCTCATTGGGAAATTTTATTTACCTTTGTACGCTATAAAAATAATATAAGGTATGACAAGTCGCATCAAACCTATTATATTTTTTACCCTCTTGATTATCGCCTTGGTTGGCTGCACGGGCAAAAGCAAGCAAACCAAGTCGGCCCTCAAACTGCCTGTTGACACGGTCTACACCGAGCAGGCCGCCATGAATATCTATGAAACACAGCCGGCCCGCGCACTGGCCATCATCGACTCGGCAGAGATTGTGGGCAACCTCTCCAACTTCCGCGCCCAACTGTTGCGAGCCAAGGTGTTCAGCCATTCTACGGGCGAAACCCATCAGGACAGCGCCATGCTGATAGGTCAGGCCCTGCTCAACCACGACTCGGTAGAAGCCAGCCCCATGCTCCAGCGCGAAGTGCTCGAGCTACTGGTCAACACGGCCCGCATGCAGCACAACGACGAGCAGTGGCTGCACTGGGCGATAGCCCTGGCCGACCTCAGTCGCCAACAGGGCAACGAGACCGAGGCCCTGCGCACCGACGCCGAGATAGGCATTGTGCTCACCCACCTGGGCCGCCTCTACGAAGGCATGGAGAAGCTGGACCACGCCATCAGCCAGCTCGACGGAAAGAACCGCTTCAACGAGTTCAACGCCTCGATTATCGTCATGAAGCGCAAAATCAATGTGCTATCGGAGCAGGGACGCTATGCCGAAATCATCCCCCTGGCCGAGCACATCATCGAACGCCTGTTTGAATACAAGAACCTGCCCTCGCAGTTTGCCGACGGCTCCTACCGCGAGCCCAAGACTGAGAAGGCCCGCGAAGACTACATCGACTTCTACCACGCCCAGGCTATGGGCTTCCTGGCCTATGCCTACGCCATGACCGACGATGTGGCCAAGGCCCGACAGTACACCAACATGTTTGAGCACACCGCCTACGGCCAGTCGTTCGACGGCCGCAAGATGATTGCACCCACGTGGTGCCAGTTGGGCGAATACGACAAGATGTTTGCCGTTTACAATGAGATGGAGCAGTACCTCAAGGGCGACACCATCAACGACTACTACGCCACCATGCTACGCGGCCACGCCATTGCCGCAGACGCCCGTGGACAGCTGACCGAGAGCCGCAACTACTGGCGCCGCTATGCCCACCTCATCAAGTGCCTGAACGACACGCTCCTGGCCAGCGGCGCACAAATCTATGCCGCCACCTACCATGCACAGGAGCAGCAGCAAGCCATACAGGAGCAGGAAGAGGAGACCATGCGCTTCCGACTGATGGCATGGGCCGGCGGTATCATTGCCCTGCTCACCATCGGCGTGGCTATCTTCTTCTCGCAGCAGCGCCGCATTCTCCATAAGAAAAACCGCGTGCTGGTACAGCAGATTTCGGAAGCCCTCGAACTGCGCGAGAAATACGAAGCCCTGCAAAACCAGCAGGAACCGGTCGAGAACACCGAGCAGACTGCTGCCAACGGCTCCACCGACTTGGACAACATGAGTCTGGAAGACCTCTCGCTCTACCTGCGCAATGCCATCAAGCGCGAGCAACTGTTCCTCAATCCGCAGTTTGGCCGGCAGGCCGCCATCGACCACTTCCACGTGTCGAAGGAACGCATAGGCTCAGCCTTCGCACAGGGCAGCAGCTACAGTTCCATTTCCGACTTCATTCGCGACTGCCGCCTCGACTACGCCTGCCACCTGTTGGTCAGCCAGCCCAACCTCAGCGTGAAGGCCGTAGCGGCTGAGTCGGGCTTCAGCTATGCCAGTACTTTTGCCATCGATTTCAAGAACAAGTATTCGGTCACGCCCACCGAATACCGCAACCTGAAGAATCAGAACTAAAAAAATTTGGGTTGATTCTTATAAATGTATAAGAAACACCCGACGTTTAGGGATTGACCGCCCGGCGTTTAATTCTGTCTTTGCAGTTAAGAATTTGTCGGAAAAGCGTTAAGGATTTGTCTTTTTAGTTGTATATTTGAATTAAAAACGATAAATTTGCAACAATTCGA
The DNA here is from genome assembly GCA_946625715.1 of uncultured Prevotella sp. Taxonomy (GTDB): domain Bacteria; phylum Bacteroidota; class Bacteroidia; order Bacteroidales; family Bacteroidaceae; genus Prevotella. Next base: position 16,677 of record CAMOTK010000005.1, read on the forward strand.
AACAAAACAATTAAAAATAAAAACAGATTAACGCTTATGAAGAAAACGTTTTTACTCATTGCAACGGCCCTGCTCGCTTCGACAGGAGCATGGGCTCAGACCGACGTCACGGCGCAGTACATTCCCAACGCCGACTTCGAGAGTTGTGAGGCACTGCCCATTGTAGACTACCACGACAACCAAAAGAATATAGACATCAAGAAAATCGAAGTATGGCCCCACAGTAGCGAAGAAAAAGGCACTGACTACGAAGCAGCGGGCTGGAAACTGGTAAGCCCATTGACCAGTGCCAATGCTGGTGTGGTCACCTACGGCGTCAACATCCAGTCGGGCCGATGGGCTACAGCAGGCGAGCCTGGACCGACAAAGGGCATCACCGGAACAAAAGGCCTGTGCTTCTGCGGCAACAACGGTGTGGTCTACCAGCAGGCCAACGAAATCACACTGCCCGCAGGTACTTATAAACTGACGGTTAATCTGTATGCCCGCAACGGTGTGAACACCAATCCCAGCCCCACCCAGCAGGTTGTGAACATCAAGACTGGTTTCATGCCCACCGGCGGCACCATCGACAATCTGATTCCCCTGCAGCGTAAGAGCGCTCAGTTCACCAGCAACGATTGGGCCACCGAAGAGCTCGACATCGAACTGACTGAGCCCACCACGGGTCGTTTCCAGATTTCCTACGGCACCAGCTATTACGTGATTGTCGACAACATCAAGCTGGAGAGCTTCGGCAGCGTGGTCACCACCCCACTGCTTAATGCTACGGAAAAGGCAGAAGCCTTGAATAAGGAACTGAACAACAACACTCTGACCACGGCTATCGCAGCCGCCAACGAGTTCCTGGCCAATCCTACCAACCAAGACGACGTGGCCACTCAGACCAGCAGCATGTATGCCGCTATGGCCACAGCCCTGGCTGCTGCCACATCGCCTGTGAACATCACCGCGGCATACTTGGAGAACGCCTCGTTCGAGACCAGCAAATCAGAACCTTGGGAAGGCAGCATTGAAGTTTGCGAACCGCTCGACAAATCTACATATATAGTAGGTACGAACCACGCTGAGACCAAGTCGCTCAAGCAGACCATCGAACACCTGCCTGCAGGCTTCTATCTGCTCGACGCCAAACTTCGTGGCAACGCCAGCATGCTCTTAGGCACCACCAAGACCACCTGTAAGGGCGGCACCAAAGCCAACAGCCTCTACCTGCGCGTCAACGCCAATGTGCTCGAACTGAAAGAAGCCGGTTCGCTCGTCGTGGGTGCCGAAGCCAGCAACACGTTCGAAATCGACGACTTCCGCCTTTTCTACGGCAAGGACGAGACTTCGCTGCTGGCCAAGGTTGAAGAAGTCCTGAAGGCCGATGCTGCTACCATCTTGTTCGAAAGCAAGTTCGCCAACATCACTGGTTCGGAGCGCGACAACCTGCAGTCGGCCGTCGAAGCCAACACCAACGACAAAGCCATGAGCATCGACATTCTCCAGACCACAATGACTGCCTTTGCCAACGCCAAGGACGCCTACGACAACTGGGTCAAGGCCAAGACAAACGCCACCGGCTACAATCTGGCAGCTTTCCCCTTCTGCGTTGCCGACTACTACGAGCAGATTCAGACGCTCCTCGCCAGCCAGCCTACTTCTGCCGACGAGGCCAAGGCCAACGCCACGGCACTGAACGCTGCTTGCAACAATCTCTACGTCTCTAATGCCTACGCAGAGGGTGTTTCAAACCGCGTAGACTTTACCAATAAGATAGTTGGCGCCAACGCCACAGGTACAACCCCTGACCAGGCTTGGACCTTCAGTGCCATGACCATCCGCACCGACAAGAGCAGTGCCGCCTACGTCAATCCGAAGACCAACGAGAAGGATGTTGCCTTCTACGGCGTCACCACCGACTACTACCGCGCCAGCGCCACGGGCAGCGCCTATATGGAGCAGACCATTGCCAACATGCCGGCCGGCAAGTACGTGTTTGCCGTAGCCATGATGGCCAGCACGGGCGAGAAGGTCGACATCCGCATCGACGGCCAGAAGATGTCCACCAACTTCACGGGCTCTGGCACGCTCAGTTCCGCCGCCTGGAAGGAAGTGGTTGTTGGCTTCGAGAAAGCTGCAGCAGGCAACCTGACCATCCGTCTCGAGAGCACCTTTGCCGCCAACTACAAGGAATGGTATGCTGAGAACCTGCGTCTTTTTGGCTACGATAGCATCAACGAGCAGTCGGGCATCAGCACCGTTAAGGCCGACAACGCCAACCTGAAGGTCTACAACTTGCAGGGTCGCCGCGTGGCTCGTCCCGCAAAGGGCCTCTACATCGTAGGCGGCAAGAAAGTGATGTTCAAGTAAGAAGAAAAACCTCATCATTATCAAAAGATGACAAGAACAGCCTTCATATTCTGGTTTGCAGCATGTCTGCTCTTCCCGCTCACATCCTGGGCGGAAGAGCAGACCATGCAGCAGCCCGACAGTGTGGCCGCCAGAGACTACATCAAGGCCAGTCTGCTTGTCATCGAGCCTGCAGCCGACGCCGAAGCACTCAACGGTCTCTGCGCCCTGCGCATACAGTGCCAGAAGGAGCGCATGGACTACTGCTTCACCTTCCAGACCAACAACCAGAAGTACGGACCGGCCAACTTCTTTAAAAGCCAGCTCAAAGGCGGTTTCAGCAACATGTCGACAACTGCCTTCCTGGAAGCGCAGAAAGAGGCCGGGCACGGCGTCAAGCAGTATGCGCTGAACCTCTCGTGCGACGAGAAGGTGCAGCTCTGGCAGGTGGTCGACGAAGAGCTGGCCTTAGGTTTCAACCGCACCTACGACTATCTGCACACGCAGAGCACGTCGATGATTGTCTATCTCATCAATCGCGCACTCAGTCAGCCCATCGAGTACAACACCCTCGACGGACAGACGCAGCGTTCGCTACGCGACCGTATGCTGGCTTCGGCAAGCAACCCCTGGAACGCCTTCATCTGGCAAACCGTGATGGGCACCAATGCCGACAGCATAGAGCCGCTCACCTACCTACTCACACCGCAGCAGCTCCCTGCAGTGATGCAGCAAGCCACTGTCGGACAGTCAAGCCGCCATCTGATTACGACGGCTGGCGAAACACTCGTCGAAGCCCTGAAGCCGGCACCGGCCAACAAGGGGCTCACTCCCACCCTTTTGTTTTCCTTATTATTATTAGTAACACTATGCATTACCGTTCTCCAGCTCCGCAAGCGATGCTGGACGTGGTTGCCCCTTGCACTCGACGTATTGCTTCTCGTGGTCCACACGGTCGTGAGCATGGCCCTGCTGTGGCTCGTGAACTTTACACAGCAAGAGGCAACCACTTGGAACTGGTATCTCGTGGTCTTCAATCCACTCCCCCTGCTGCTGTGGCTCTGCCTGCCGCGGTGGCGACAGTGGGTGTGCCGCTGCACACTGCTCGTCTGGGCCGTGTTCATCCTGCTCACACCCTTCATCCCGCAGCTCGACCTGCCCCACGCCCTGTTCGTGGCCTGTCTTGCCCTGCGCCTTGCAATGAAAGCGTTTGAAAAAAAATAAATTATAAAAAAAAAGAAAGGAAAAAGGTTATGAAAAAGAATTCTACTTTCAAAAGAATGGCTGCCATCGCACTTCTCGTGATGGGCGGCTCAGTGGCTACTTATGCCGACTATTTCCAGTGCATCTATGCTAAGGCCGACGTCTATCCCGCCGGTGCAGGCACCATCTTCTTCGACTTCGGTCTGCAGGACTTTGCCGACGACAAATTTGCCGCATCTGGCGAAATCAAGCGTGTAGCCAATCTGGCTCCCGGCCAGGCTTTCATCTTTGCCAAGGCTGCCGAAGGTTGGCTCTTTGCTGGTGTAGCCCGCGATGCCGATAAGAACGGACAGTTCACCAACGAAGGCGACAAGCATATTCACATCTGGTCGAACGGTTATTTTGATGCCATCTACGACAAGACCAAGTACGAGGACCCCAGTTCTTCCAGCGGTAGCATGAGATTGGCCGAACAAGCCTTGGCAAACATGACCACGCCTACCGATCAGGTGTTTGCCGTATTCACAAAGGGCGCCGTTGCCTATCGTGCCGTTGGTCAGGAAGCTTGGGGTAAGGTTTATTCCAGCAAACTCGACAACACTATCGGCGACGAAGTAACGTTCTCGGCCTATGGCGACAGCGAGGCTCCCGAAGGCGGTGGCATAAAGTACTATAAGTTCAGCCACTGGACCAATGCCAAAGGCGAAAAGGTTGGCGAAACCCGCGAACTCAAGGTGAAGGTCACCACTGGCATGGAAGTCTACTACGCCAACTTCGTGGAAACCACTCAAAAAGATTTTGCAGATAGCGGCGAGAAGGACGACCCCAACAAGATTGACTGGGGCAACGAGCAGAGCGGCGGCGGCAACTTCCCGTGGGACCCCTTTGCAGTTGAGAGCATCAAGGCCGACAAGGCCAGCGACGTCTTCTTCAACCTGAAGGGTCAGCGCGTGGCTCAGCCCACGAAGGGCCTCTTCATCAAGAACGGCAAGAAGTACATTGTGAAATAAGAACGAAACACTCTAAACCCTACTGTTTATGCACAGAAGCAAATGTCTGCTCATACTGCTCTTCACCACTATTCTGGCTTTCGCACAGACAGCTGACGTGGTGACAGGCACTATCGTCGACGAGACGGGCGAGCCACTCATTGGCGCCACGCTCCGACTACAGTCATCCAATCACGGCACCATCACCGACGTCAACGGCGGGTTCACACTGCCGGCAGCAGAACCGGGCGAGAAGGTCGTCATCTCCTACGTGGGCTATGAGACGCAGAACATCGAGGTCAGACGACTGGCCAAGATGAAGCGCGTGGTCTTGAAGCCCGACCAGGGACAGATGCTCGACAACGTCGTGGTCACGGGCATGCAGCGCATGGACAAGCGCCTGTTCACTGGTGCCACCACCCGCGTCAGCGCCGAGGATGCCAAAATCGACGGTCTGGCCGACATCAGCCGCTCGCTCGAAGGACGCGCAGCAGGTGTGTCTGTGCAGAACATCACGGGTACGTTTGGTACCGCGCCCCGCATCAGGGTGCGCGGTGCCACTTCCATCTACGGCAGTTCCAAGCCGCTATGGGTGGTCGACGGCGTCATCATCGACGACGTGACCGACATTTCGGCCGACGCCTTGTCGAGCGGCGATGCCGAGACGCTCATCTCGTCGGCCATTGCCGGTTTGAACTCCGACGACATCGAGTCGTTCCAGATTCTGAAGGACGGCTCGGCCACCTCTATCTATGGTGCACGCGCCATGTCGGGCGTCATTGTGGTGACCACCAAGAAGGGCAGCGCCGGCAAGAGCCGCGTCAGCTACACTGGCGAGTACACCATGCGCCTGAAGCCCAGCTACCGCAACTTCAACATCATGAACTCGCAGGA
>CAMOTK010000006.1 GCA_946625715.1 uncultured Prevotella sp.
CGAGTATCAGTATGGCGACGATGTGCGCGACATCGACTGGAACGTGACGGCCCGCTTCAACAAACCCTATGTCAAGGTGTTTGAGGAAGAGCGCGAGCTGACCGTGATGTTACTCATCGACGTCAGCGGCTCGCTCGATTTCGGCACGCAGAAGCAGATGAAGCGCGATCTCGTCACGGAGATTGCTGCCACGCTGGCGTTCTCGGCCATTCAGAACAACGATAAGATTGGCGTGGTCTTCTTTTCTGACAAGATTGAGAAATATATTCCGCCCAAGAAAGGCAGAAAGCATATTTTGTATATCATACGTGAGATGCTCGATTTCCATGCAGAGAGTCGCAAGACCGACGTCAGGGCAGCTATCGAGTTCCTGACGGGGGTGTCGAAGCGTCGCTGCACGGCCTTCATCCTTAGCGACTTCTATGTGCGCAACGATTTCCTGCAGCCCCTGACCATAGCCAATCGGAAACACGACGTCGTGGCCATCCAGGTCTACGACAAGCGCGGACAGGAACTGCCCAATGTGGGACTGATGAAGGTGACCGATGCCGAAACGGGCTTTGAACAGTATGTCGACACCAGCAGTCGTCAGGTGCGCGATGCTTATCGTCGCTATTGGCTGACACGCCAGTCTCGGCTGAAAGAAACCTTCACGAAGAGCAATGTCGATCACGTGAGTATTGCCACCGACGACGATTTCGTGAAATCGCTCATGTTGTTGTTTAAGCAAAGAAGCTAAATGAAAAAAATCATATTGTTGCTATTGCTGTTGCCTCTGATGCCACACGTGCAGGCTCAGAATGTGTCGGTGGAAGCTCGTATCGACTCCATCGATATGTTCGTTGGTCAGCAGGTGCATGTCACTCTTTCGGCCACAGCAAAAGAATCTTCTACGGTCGTCTTTCCGCAGTTCAAGTACACCGAACAGCTGACGCCCGGTGTGGAAGTGTTGGGGTCGACAGCCACCGAAGTGAAAGGCCTCGACAATGGCATGGCCCGCTTCTCCCAAGTGTACACGCTGACCTCTTTCGACGACACGCTCTATTATCTGCCACCTTTCAAAGTGAAGGTCGACGGCAAAAGTTATGAGAGCAAAAGTCTGGCCTTGAAGGTGCTCACCGTTGAGGTCGACACGCTCCATCCGGAGAAGTTCTTTGGTCCGAAGGATGTGCAGGACAATCCTTTCTTGTGGGGCGATTGGAGCCTGCCTTTCTGGTTGAGTGTATTTATTTTAATCCTTTGGGTAATAGGTTGTTATCTATATCTACGTCTTCGCGATAACAAACCAATCATCACGAAGATTCGTATCGTCAAGCGCCTATTGCCTCACCAGAAGGCCATGAAGGAGATTGAGCAAATCAAGGCCGAAAAGATGGTGATTGCCGAGAATCCCAAGGAGTACTATACGAAGCTCACCGACACCCTGCGTAAGTATATCGAAGAGCGTTATGGCTTCAGCGCGATGGAGATGACGAGTAGTGAGATTATCGACCGGTTGACACAGACGGGCGACCAGCAGTCACTCGACGAGTTGCGCCAGCTGTTCTCTACGGCCGACCTTGTGAAGTTCGCCAAGTATTCCACGCTCATCAACGAAAACGATGCCAACCTGGTTAGCGCCATCGACTTCATCAATCAGACCAAACAGGAGAACATGCCTACGGAAGAGACCGTCAAGCCGCAGCTTTCCGAGGAAGATCAGCGCTCGCAGAAGGAACGTAACATTCTGAAGTGGTCGATTATCGGCATTGCGGTTGTCTGTGTCATCCTCCTCGGCATTGTGGTCTATACCGTTTATCAATTAGTGAATTAAGAAAAGATGGAATTTGCCAATAAAGAATATCTGTTTTTGCTCCTGCTCATCATACCATATATTATCTGGTATGCACTGTATCGCAAGAAGAGCGAGCCGACCATTCGCATGGCCGACACCTTCGCTTTCCAGCGAGCACCTAAGAGTTGGCGCGTAACACTCATGCCCGTTCAGATGCTTCTCCGCCTGCTGGCCTTCGTGATGCTGGTAGTGGTGCTGGCACGTCCGCAGACACAGAACTCTTGGAAAAACAAGACCGTCGAGGGTATCGATATCATGCTGGCTATGGACGTCTCGACGTCGATGTTGGCAGAAGACCTGCGCCCCAATCGTATCGAGGCCGCCAAACAGGTGGCCGCCGAGTTCATTACCGGTCGTCCCAACGATAATATCGGTCTGTCAATCTTTGCTGGCGAGGCCTTTACCCAGTGTCCCATGACGGTCGATCATGCCTCGTTGCTGTCGCTCCTTCAGGGCGTCCGTACCGATATCGCAGCCAGTGGTCTCATCGAAAACGGTACAGCTATCGGCATGGGATTGGCCAATGCGGTGAGCCGCTTGAAGGATTCGAAGGCAAAGAGCCGTGTCGTCATTCTGTTGACTGACGGTTCAAACAACTGTGGCGATATCTCTCCAATGACGGCTGCAGAGATTGCCAAGAGCATGGGCATCCGTGTGTACACCATTGGTGTGGGTACCAACGGCACGGCACCTTTCCCTCAGCAAGTTGGGGGAACCACGCAATACGTGAACTATCCGGTGGAGATTGATACCAAGACGCTGTCAGAGATTGCCCGCTCAACCGATGGCGATTTCTATCGCGCCACCAATACCCGTGAACTCCATCAGATTTATAAGGAGATTGACAAGCTGGAAAAGTCGAAGCTCAATGTGAAGAAGTTTAGCAAGCGCTATGAGGCCTATCAGCCCTTTGCTATTGCTGCACTCATCGCTTTGTTGCTCGAAGTGCTCCTGCGTCTGACGGTATTCCGCCGCATACCTTGAGGCTTTTCTTTTTGATATTTGACTATTGAAATTTGAAATATGTTTAGATTCGAAGACCCGAAATATCTCTACTTGTTGGTGCTGATAGTCGTATTCGTACTGATTAAGTTCTTCGTACATCGCCGGCAGTTGGCTGCTTTGCGCCGCTTTGGCGACCCGGTGTTGCTGAAACAGCTTATGCCCGACGTGTCGCGTTTCCGCCCTTCTGTGAAGTTCTGGCTTTTACAGGCAGCACTTGCCTTGATTATCGTGATGCTGGCCCGTCCGCAGATGGGTACGCGCATCAGTCATGAGAAGCGTACTGGCATCGAGACTATCATCGCGATGGATATTAGTAACTCGATGTTGGCCGAAGATGTGTCGCCCAGTCGTCTTGAGCGTGCTAAGATGATGGTCGAAAATCTGGTAGACCATTTCTCCAACGATAAGATTGGTCTCATTGTTTTTGCCGGCGAAGCATTTGTGCAGCTGCCCATCACCAGCGACTATGTGTCGGCCAAGATGTTCCTCTCTGGCATTGACCCCTCGATGATTCAGAGTCAGGGCACCGATGTGGCTGCAGCTATCACCATGGCTACTCATAGTTTCACGCAGCAAGAGAATATCGGCAAAGCCATCATCGTCATCACCGATGGTGAAGACCACGAGGGTGGGGCGCTCGAGGCTGCCAAAGAGGCACGCGACAGAGGCATGCGAGTCTTTGTTCTTGGTGTCGGTTCACCAAAGGGTTCGCCCATACCTGTGCCGGGCACCAATGGCTATATGCAAGACCATTCGGGCAACACCGTGATGTCGGCCCTCAACGAGCAGATGTGTCGTGAGGTGGCTCAGGCTGGTGGCGGTGCCTATATCCATGTTGATAACAATTCCAATGCCCAGCGATTGTTGGACGAGGAGCTTGATAAGTTAGAAAAGAAAGAGACCGATACCACAGTCTTTAGCGACTACGATGAGCAGTTCCAGGCAGTCTGCATGATTGTGCTCCTGCTCTTGATCATTGAGGTGTGCATCCTCGACCGTAAGAATCCTGCACTCAAGAATGTGTCGCTTTTTGGAAAGGGCAGCAAGCGGGCTGTGCTCTTGCTCATGCTCTTGGTACCTTCTGCCTTGAGCCTTTCGCCTGTGCAGGCCCAAACCGACCGTCAACTCATCCGTCAGGGCAACCGCTTGTTCCGGCAGGGCGACTTCGCCAATGCCGAGATTGCCTATCGTAAGGCGGTAGAGAAGAACCCAAAGAATCCGCAGGCTGTCTACAATCTGGGCAATGCGCTGATGGCTCAGAAGAAAGACTCTGCTGCCGTTCAGCAGTTCGAGGCAGCCAGCAAACTCGAGACCACGCCTCTTCGCCAGGCTATGTCTTTCCATAATATCGGTGTCATCTGTCAGACGCATCAGATGTATGGCGAAGCCATCGAGGCCTATAAACAGGCACTTCGTCTGAATCCAAACGATGATGAGACGCGCTATAATCTGGTGCTTTGCAAACGCCAACAGAAGCAACAGGGACAGAACCAGAACAACCAGCAGCAGAAGCAAGACCAGAAGCAAGACCAGCAGAAGCAGAATCAGCAACAGCAAGACCAACAGAAGCAAGACCAGCAAAAGCAGCAGGACAAACAACAGATGAGTCGCGACAATGCTGAACAGCTGTTGCAGGCTGCCATGCAACAGGAGAAGCAGACGCAGAAGCGCATGAAGGAAGCACAGAAGCAACCACAGCGCCGTCAGAATGAGAAGAATTGGTAATATATTAATTAATGTACGCGTATGAATAATTGGCTTGAAATCGTTGCCGTGGTGATTTTGGTCATCCTCGGAATTGTGATTTATCACAATAAGTCTAAGGAAAAGAATCTCAAATAAAAACAAACAGATATGGCTACAGTAGACGACAAGAAAGTGATTTTCTCGATGGTTGGCGTCAGCAAGACCATTCAGCAGAATCAAAAGCAAGTACTCAAGAATATCTATCTGAGCTTCTTCTATGGGGCAAAGATTGGTATCATTGGTCTGAATGGTGCTGGTAAGTCCACGCTCATGAAGATTATTGCCGGTCTCGACCAACAATATCAGGGCGAGGTGGTTTGGAGCCCAGGCTACACGGTGGGCTATCTGCCTCAGGATCCGCCACTGGATGATACGAAGACGGTGAAGGAAAACGTGATGGAAGGTGTGCAGCATGTCTATGATGCACTGGCCGAATACGACGACATCAATGTCAAATTCGGCTTACCCGAATATTACGAAGACCCCGACAAGATGGATAAGCTCATGAATCGTCAGGCCGAATTGCAGGACATCATCGATGCCACCGATGCCTGGAACATGGACTCTAAGCTCGACCGCGCTATGGCAGCCTTGCGTTGTCCGCCAGGCGACTGGAGCGTACAGAACCTTTCTGGTGGCGAACGTCGTCGTGTGGCCCTCTGCCGCTTACTGCTCCAGAAGCCCGATGTGCTTTTGCTCGACGAGCCTACCAACCATCTCGATGCCGAGTCGATTGACTGGCTCGAACAACATCTTCAGCAATACGAGGGAACGGTGATAGCCGTCACCCACGACCGCTATTTCCTCGACGATGTGGCCGAATGGATTCTTGAACTGGATCGCGGCGAGGGTATTCCCTGGAAAGGCAACTACTCGTCGTGGTTGGAGCAGAAGAGCCAGCGCTTGGCCTTAGAGGAAAAGACGGCTTCGAAGCGTCGCAAGACACTGGAACGCGAGCTGGAGTGGGTGCGTATGGCCCCGAAAGCCCGCCATGCTAAGGGAAAGGCCCGTCTGAACTCCTATGATAAGATGCTCAATGAAGAGCAGAAACAGAAGGAAGAGAAGTTGGAAATCTTCATTCCCAACGGTCCCCGTCTGGGCAATAAGGTCATCGAGGCGGAGCATGTGGCGAAGGCCTATGCCGAGAAAACGCTCTTCACCGACTTGAACTTCATGTTGCCTCCCAACGGCATCGTTGGAGTCATTGGGCCCAATGGTGCTGGTAAGACCACACTCTTCCGCCTGATTATGGGGCTCGAACAGCCCGACAATGGTTCTTTTGCTGTGGGCGAAACGGTGAAGCTGAGCTATGTCGACCAGCAGCATAAGGACATCGACCCGGAGAAGACCGTCTATCAGGTGGTCAGCCAGGGCAATGAGACCATTCGCATGGGTGGCAGGGATGTCAATGTCCGCGCCTATCTGTCGCGTTTCAACTTCAATGGTCCCGACCAAGAGAAGAAATGTGGCGTGCTGTCGGGTGGTGAGCGCAATCGTCTTCATCTGGCTATCGCGCTCAAGCAGGAAGGCAACGTGTTGCTCCTCGACGAGCCTACCAATGATATTGATGTGAACACGCTCCGTGCTTTGGAAGAAGGTCTCGATGCCTTTGCCGGTTGTGCAGTGGTCATCAGCCACGACCGTTGGTTCCTTGACCGTATCTGTACCCATATCTTAGCCTTCGAGGGCGAGGGCAACGTCTTTTATTTTGAAGGCAACTACTCAGAATACGAAGCCAACAAAGCCATGCGTTTGGGCATTGAAGAACCCAAGCGTGCCCGCTATCGTAAGCTGATGGACGAATAAACGGTTACGAAAAGAAAAGAGAGCCTTCCTCGCAAGGTCTCTCTTTTCTTTATAATGCTTCGTCGTCAGGTCGCTGAATCGTGGACCGCAGTTTCGGCAGATGCTTTTTCTTTCTCAGAAACTCGGCTTTCCTTTTCTCATAGTCATCCAGCCGTTTCTCTAAATACCCGTCAGCCATAACCTATTGTTTGAATTTCGCATAGACCACGTTCATCTGTATGGGACTGTGCTGACCGCCCACCAGTCGCGTGCTGGTCAACGACATGTCGTGGGTCACACCAGTAATCGTTGTGCTGGTACTCGTCGTGCCATAGGTGATGGCGATGGGCACCAATACCACCTTGTTCCAGTCGGGATGCAAGGCTTCCCAGTTGCTGTCGGCCTTCATACCTTCCTGATGCTTCTTCCACATCGTCGTAATCAGGTTCGAGATGTTCGTGAAGTCGTAGGTGTTCTCGCCGTCGTTGAACAGTGAGATGTCTGCGGTGTAGCCATCCGGACTCTTGTTGCCTTCAAAGAAAGCGTTCAGACTGTCTTTCTGTACCATGAGCACTGCTTGTGGCGAATCTAATACGCGCGAATTGTCGGTTTGGTTGTTGATGCGCTGGAAACGCACGGAAGCGGTGAGAATCGAGTCGTTCTCATGACTGCCCTTGATGTCGGCAATAGGGAGCGTCACTTCCGTATACAGGCCGGCAGGACTCTTCAGGTATGTGCACGACTGGTCGTTGGCCAACCGGTCGAGTGCACTTTGGTCGTTGCTGACGAACGATGTTTGCATCACCTCGCGTGTGCCGGCCAATGTCTGCATGGCATGATATGCCGTATCAGGCAGTTGCACCTGGTAATACGTGCACAGGGCCATATCGCTCACCTTGGCATGGAAGCCCAGTCCGTCGGTGATGTGGAAATAGAATCCCGGGCATACATGATGGCTGAAGGCATACGAGTTGTTGAAGTACTCGCGATGCTGATAGTATTGTTGCATCAGGTAGGTGCCGTAGTTGTTGTAGGTCTTGCCGTCTTTGTCGGTATAAGCCTCATTCAGTGGGATACGTATCACGTCAACGTGAGTCGAGTCGCGGTCGTTGAGGTTTGTGTAAGTAAACAGCTTGTTCTTGGTGAGGCCGCCCTCACGCACCAGCTTTTCGCTGATAGGGTCGTGGTCCGTGTAGTATCTTGTGCCTTCTTCAGCAGGAGTGGCTAGTTCCATCACCTTCATCTTCATGGCAATGAGACTGTCTTGGCTGGAGAATGGCTCTTCCAAGAACAGCACAATCTCGCAAGAGTCGGCTCCTGCAGTACCATCATGGATGCTGGAGATGTACTTTTCTGGCGAGATATAGACGTTCTCAGGAATACTGAATTGTGTGGTAAACTCACTGGTGACGTAAGAACCGGTCTCGGGGTCCAGCACCTTTCCTAAATAACATTCGCTGGTGAAAGCCAGTTCGCGTCCGGCCTTCATCGTCTGTGTCGTGATGGGGAAGACTTGTGTGGTTACATCCAACTTGTCGGTAGAGTCGGTGAGCGAGTCGCCCAGGTAGAGCGTCTCGTCGCTACATGCAGAGAAAGCCATTGCCACTATCGTGAGCAATGTACCTATTTTTACATTCATTGTCAAGTTCATTTTTATTCTTTGTCTGGGCAGATGCTGTCGTAGAAGTCTTCGTAGGCATCGGCAAAGTCTTTATGATAGCCGAGTACAGGACACTTCTGTTTGGCATAGTCCAGCAACTGTTCGTTGACTTCAGCATCTGCCTGAATCACGCCGTCGCTATAGTCGATGGCCAGTTTGCCCAGCTCGTCGAAGTCGAAGTTGTCGCTATAGGGCTTCAGCAACTGTGCCTTGGCTTCGCGGAACTCCAGGCATTTCTTGAAGTTCTGTCCCAAATCGCTATTCAGACTTTTGGTAAAGAGCGAGGTGACCACTTTGGTGTCGGCAAACGAAGGCTCGTCGTGGTAGGCTGTCTTGATGTAGAGAGGCACCACAGCGCTCATCCATCCCTGGCAGTGTATGATGTCGGGCACCCAGCGCAGCTTCTTCACCGTCTCAAGCACGCCACGTGCAAAGAAGATAGCACGCTCGCCATTGTCGGGATAGTCAATGCCGGCTTCGTCGGTTGTCATCTGACGCTTGGAGAAATAGTCGTCGTTATCAATAAAGTACACCTGCACACGCGACTGCTGAATACTGGCAACCTTGATAATCAGTGGGTGGTCGGTATCATTGATAATGAGGTTCATGCCCGAAAGCCTGATGACCTCATGCAGTTGCCCGCGGCGCTCGTTGATATTGCCCCATTTGGGCATAAACGTACGAATCTCATGGCCATGCTCCTGCATAGCCTGTGGTAGATTGCGCCCCATGAGCGACAAATCGTTGTCGGGCACGTAGGGTGATATCTCCTGATTGATAAATAATATTTTTTTCTTTGCCATCAGTCTTGGTGGTTTATCTTTTGCAAAGATACGCTTTTTTTTGCACAAAAGTGCAAGGTTGTGTGTTATTTTAAGGAAAAAGACACATTTTTAGGCTTATTTTAGGGTTAGAATTTCCATATTTGGCAAAAATGTTGTTACTTTGCACCCCGTAAAAGATAAAACGCATGAAAGTAATACACAAGATTGTTGATCTGCAAAACGAACTCTTTACTCTGCGCAAGCAGGGGAAGTCGATTGGATTTGTACCAACCATGGGTGCGCTCCACGAGGGCCACGCTTCGTTGGTGAGGCGTAGCGTCCAGGACAATGATGTCACTGTGGTGTCTGTGTTCGTCAATCCAACTCAGTTTAATGATAAGAACGACCTGAAGAACTATCCGCGCGATTTGGAAGCAGACTGTCGCTTGTTGGAGACTTGCAAGGCCGACTTTGTCTTTGCTCCGGAAGTAGAGGAGATGTATCCCGTGCCCGATACCCGTCAGTTCGAATATCCTCCGGTGTCGACGGTGATGGAAGGTGCCCATCGTCCCGGCCATTTCAATGGTGTCTGTCAGGTGGTCAGCCGTTTGTTCTACATCGTTCGTCCCGACCGTTCCTACTTTGGCGAGAAAGACTGGCAGCAGATTGCTGTCGTCAAGGCAATGGTACGCCATCTTGGTCTGACCGTTCAGATTGTGGAATGTCCCATTGTGCGCGATGCCGACGGCTTGGCCCGCAGCAGCCGCAATACATTGCTCACCAAGGAAGAGCGCGCCATTGCGCCCCGCATCTATGCCGCTCTCAGCAAGAGTGTCGATTATGCCAAGACGCATACGCTCAAGGAAACCCACGACTTTGTGGTAAATGAAATCAATAGTGTCGATGGTCTCGACGTCGAGTACTTCTCCATTGTCGATGGCAACACCCTTCAGGATGTGGCCAACTGGGAAGACTCGCCCTACATCGTAGGCTGCATCACGGTCTATTGCGGTCATACCCCCATCCGATTGATTGACCATATAAAATATCAGGAAGCATGATGATAGAAGTTCTCAAGTCAAAGTTGCATTGTGTGACTGTGACAGAAGCCAACCTCAACTACATGGGTAGCATCACCATCGACGAGGATTTGATGGATGCTGCCAATCTCATTGCCGGCGAGAAGGTGCAGGTGGTCGACAATAACAATGGTGAACGCCTCGAGACCTATATCATCCGTGGTGAGCGTGGCAGTGGCTGCATCTGTCTCAATGGCGCTGCTGCCCGCAAGGTGCAGGTGGGCGACACGCTCATTATCATCTCTTATGCCTTGATGGATTTCGAGGAAGCCAAGACGTTTAAACCTACGGTCGTGTTTCCGCAAGACAACAAAGTGGTCTGAGACGCTTATTCCGATAGATTGTTTTGGGGCGTTTCCTGGAAGTGTTCTTCCACGAAACGTCCCAAAGCGTTGTCTTTATTGCGCTCAGCTGTTTGTTTCACTAACTGGCGCAAGTATGATTCCTGTTCCTGTAGCTTATGGAAGACCGTCTGCCGCTGCTTGGCCGACAAGTCGTGATTCTGCAGCAGGGCTGCCGTCCGACGTATCAGCGTGTCTTGCTTGGCCAATTGGTCGAGCAGGTGTTGCCATTCGTTGTTGATGAGCGTTCCGCTGACGCGCGACCGTCCGCCAGTCTTCTTCACTTCCAGGTAGATGTTGCCCGGCTCTAAAAAGAAACTGACGTCGCCAGGCGTCATGTCGGGACCTTCCACAAAGCAGAGTAGGGTGGTGTCGGTTGTGGCATTGACCGCAAAGTGGCGGTCGTTCACGACCGGTCGGGCAATGACCTTCCTTGAGAGCGCATCCACAATCTGTAGGGTGTCGCCATCGCTGAAGTCGGCTGCTTCGCCCGTAAGCCGATACGAATGAGACTGGCACGCAGTAATCAGTATGGTCACTGCAGCCAGTCTCATTGTTGTTTTCCAAAAGCGAAGCATGCGTCGTTGTTATATGATGTATTGGTCGCTGATGCTTTCGTTACAGATGACGCGACGGATGGTTTCAGCAAACATATCAGCCACGCTGATCTGTTTTACCTTCGCACAACGCTGGGTATAAGGAATAGAGTCGGTGAAGACAATCTCTTCAAGGGCCGATTCCTGTACACGCTCAGAGGCAGGGCCGCTCATCACACAGTGCGAAGCACAGGCTCTCACACTCTTGGCGCCGGCTTCCTTCATCAGGTCGGCAGCCTTGGTGATGGTACCGGCCGTGTCTACCATATCGTCGACAATCACCACGTTCTTGTCTTTCACGTCGCCAATAATCTGCATCGTGGCCACCACATTGGCTCTTGCACGGGTCTTGTTGCACAGCACCAGCGGACATCCCAAGAACTTGGCATAGGTGTTGGCGCGCTTCGAACCGCCTACGTCGGGCGAGGCAATCACCAGGTCGTCGAGATGCAGGCTCTGCAGGTAGGGCAGCAGTACGTTCGAAGCATATAGATGGTCTACCGGCACATTGAAGAAACCCTGTATCTGGTCGGCATGCAGGTCCATGGTGATGACGCGGTTCACGCCAGCCACACTTAGCAGGTCAGCAATGAGCTTTGCGCCGATGCTCACACGTGGCTTGTCCTTTCTGTCCTGACGTGCCCAGCCGAAATACGGAATCACGGCATTGATGGTACGTGCCGAAGCCCGCTTGGCGGCATCAATCATGAGGAGTAGCTCCATGAGGTTGTCGCTGTTGGGGAAGGTGCTTTGTACGAGGAAGATGTCACGTCCGCGGATGGACTCTTCGTAGGAAACGGCAAACTCTCCGTCGGAGAACTTTGTCATGACCAGTTGTCCTAAGGGACAACCTAAGCTTTGGCAGATTTTCTCTGCCAGGTATCTCGTGGCCGTGCCCGAGAACACCATGTAGGAATTGTTGTCGCTCATTGCTATGTTAGTGCTAAAGTCTTCATCCTAATTCACCAGCTTGCGCAGCTTTCCGAAGTGCGCAATCAGTTCTTTATAGTCCAGTTGGTTGTGTATGTTAAACCTGTTCCATAGGTCGCCACAAATCACTACGCCGCCAAAACCAAGGTCTTTCATCATCTTCACGTTCTCCAGATTCATGCCGCCCATGGCGTACACTTTCTTATCGATGAGTCCGCGGTCGGCCGCAGCTTCCAGTTCTTCGTAGCTGAGCGTCTGCTTGTCCTCAGGATTGCTGTGACTGTCGAAGATGGTCTTCAGAAACACATAGTTGCTTCGCTTCTTGGCTTCTTTCAGTTCACCGATGGCATGACACGTGCGACTGATGTGCCCTTTGTAGCCGTAGGGTGGTTCATCGTCGGCGTGGTTCAGGTGTATGCCGCCCAACTTGTATTCTTCTTTCAGATAGAAGTGGTCGTGAACGGTAATTTTTTTATGATAATCTTCTGGGAGAAGCGTCAACAGACGCTCGGAGTAGACGGGTTCTGATCCTGGTTTGTAGAGGTGTAGATTCTCCATACCCTCATCAAAGAGTGTGGTTAGAATCTTATCTTCTTCCACGAAAAACGTGGGTTGAGTTAATATGATGAGCTTCATCGTTTAGATAGAAAACATCTTTTTTTATTGTGATTCCGTTGGGATTCGAACCCAAGACCCACAGCTTAGAAGGCTGTTGCTCTATCCAACTGAGCTACGGAACCGGTAGGCTTCAGGACATGACCTGTTGTCATACCGAGTGCAAAGGTACTGCTTTTTTTGGTTATCTCCAAATTTTTCAGACTTTAAATCTGATATAGCTGCGGTCATCGAACGAATTGTTGCCGGGAAGGAACGCCTTTGTTGCCTTAAACGCACCGATGTTCAGCGGGTCGTGCTCGCGCTGCCATGCTAATTTCTGTTCCGATTCTTCAAGTGTCTGACAGAGGAAAGGATAGCCGTCGGTGGCTAACACGACTTCCCAGGGTTGGAAGTCGAGCGTGATGACCCGCACGTGCTCCTGAGGAATATGGAAACCGTCGACCACGGCATAGGTGATGTTCTGGCCCTTCATGGTCTCCAGCATGTGCGGGATGATGGCGTCGCGTGCGGTGTCGTGTTCGAAGAATGTTGTCTGGTCAGCGCTGGCCTTGATGATGGCCGCCCGTTGTTCAGCCAGTTCCTCTTCGTTGGGCTTGGGGTTGTCGAAGTAGTCGCTGCCCACCAAACACTGGCAGTCGCCGATGAGCCAGATTTCGCGGTTCAGTCGGCTGTACACAGCCACCGAGGCAGTCAGTCGCTCTTCGGGGTGTTCGGTCAGTCGGGCCAAGTCTTTTTTCCTGTAGTGCTTGCGTATCTCCTTGGTCACGCCCACGCAGAACTGCTGACAGCTCAGGTTGCCCGGTGCTTTCTTAATGTATTTGGCAATGAGCTTCATGGCCAAGCGCCCGTTGCTACTGAAGAAACTGTAGCGGCGCTCGGTCTTGCTGGTCGACCCGTCGACGACGGCAATATAGTCTTTAGTGACGATGATGCCGTCCTCGCTTTTCTTCTTTGGGCTTTTCGGTGTGCTTGCTTGTTCTATAATGTTCATGACTGTTGACTGTCGACTTTTGGCTTTTCGCGATGGGCTTTGGACTGTTGGCGTAGAGCTTGGCAATAAGGTCTGGTCGCCCGATGCGTCGTAGACTCTGTTCTATGTTGCGGCGCTCCTCGGGCTTGTACCAGAAGAAGTATTGGCGTTGGGCCAATTTCTCGCGTGGCGTCTTCGCACTGAACACTGGTTCCAACGTGTACGGGTCGTAACCCGTGTACCACGTCTCGGTGGCAATGGTCATCGGGGTTGGCGTGAAATCCTGCACCTGCTCCAGTTGGAAGTCAAGGTTCTTCGTAATCACCGCCAGCTCGGCCATGTCTTCCTCGGTGCATCCCGGATGACTGCTGATGAAGTAGGGGATGATTTGCTGGTGCAACTGCTCCTCGCGGTTGATGCGGTCGAAGATGCGCTTGAAGTCATAGAACTGCTGAAACGAGGGTTTGCGCATGAGATAGAGCACGCGGTCGCTGGTGTGTTCCGGTGCCACCTTCAGGCGTCCGCTGACATGTCGGCAGATAAGCTCTCGTGTGTATTCCTGTGCCGAGCGGTTCACGTCCTCATCCTTGCTGCGGTGGAGCAGCAGGTCGTAGCGCACGCCACTGCCAATGAAACTCTTCTTGATGCCCGGCAGCGCGTCGACGGCGCGGTAGATGTCGAGCAGTTTGTCGTGACTGGTGTTCAGGTTCGGACAGATTTGCGGATGGATGCAGCTGGGCCGTTTACATTTCTCACAGACATTACGGTTGCGTCCGCCCATACCATACATGTTGGCAGAGGGACCGCCTAAGTCGGAGAGGTAGCCTTTGAAGTCGGGCATCTCGATCACCTGCTTCACCTCGCGGAGAATACTCGCTTTCGACCGGCAGGCAATGAACTTGCCCTGATGGGCCGAGATGGTGCAGAAGGCACATCCGCCAAAGCAGCCGCGGTGTATGTTCACCGAGTGCTTAATCATGTCGTAGGCCGGTATGCGCTTCCCTTTGTACTTCGGGTGTGGCTGCCGGGTGTAGGGCAGGTCGAACGATGCGTCCATCTCTTCGGTGGTCATCGGCGGATAGGGTGGGTTCACCACCACCGTCAGACCCTCTCCGTTCTGCTTCATCGGTTGCAGCAGACGGTGGGCATGCATCATGTTCGACTGCTCCTCAATGTGTCGGATGTTCTCCGCCTGCGCCCGTTTGTTCTTCAGACATTCCTCATGGGCATGGAGCACGATGTCGTCGTTGGTCATGCCGCCGGGGATGCTTGCTTTTGTTGCGAGAAAGACCGTCTGCGGAATATCCTGTATCTCCTTGATGTTTTTGCCCTCGTCCAACTGCCGCGCCAGTTCCACGATGGGCTTCTCGCCCATGCCGTAGATAATCAGGTCGGCCTTGCTGTCGCAGAGCAGACAGGGGCGCAGCGCGTCTTGCCAGTAGTCGTAGTGGGTGAGCCGCCTCAGCGAGGCTTCAATGCCGCCCAGCACCACGGGCACATCGGGGAAGAGCTGTTTCAGAATCTGACTGTAGACAATCGTGGGGTACTCTGGCCGCATGTCGTGCCGTCCGTCGGGACTATACGCATCTTCCGAGCGCAGGCGTCGGTTGGCCGTGTACTTGTTGACCATCGAGTCCATGCAGCCCGGGGCTATGCCGAAGAAGAGTCTGGGACGTCCTAACTTCTTGAAGTCGCGGAAGTCGCCGTGCCAGTCGGGCTGGGGCACGATGGCCACGCGGTAGCCTGCTGCTTCGAGTGTACGGCCAATGACGGCCGCTCCAAACGAAGGATGGTCTACATACGCATCGCCCGAGAAGAGGATGATGTCTAATGAGTCCCATCCCCTCAACTCCAACTCTTTCTTGGTCGTTGGCAGAAAGTCGGTCAGTCGGTATTCGGTCATGTCTTAGTTGGCCTTGTTCTTCCAGTTGATGAACAGCAGTACGAGCTGTTGCAGTCCGTAGGCTTTCATGTTGGGGTGATAGACCACGTCGAGGCACAGGTCGAGGAGAGCCTTGTCCTTGCCTGCTTCCGACTCCAACAGAGAGCGAACGTTGAGTTTCAGCTTCTCCAGCACAGCCTCGTCCACATAGCCGTTGGAGTCTATGAGGTCGCGGAACAGCTGATACTGGTCTATCGTCTGCAGATGTTCTTCTGTGATGTTGATGGTACGTGTACCACTTGCGTTTGCTTGAATGGTTGCCATGGTGTGTCGATGATTTTTAGTGATTAATAATAAGGTATTGCAGCAGTCCGCGCATCAGTGCCCGCCGCGTCTTCGTCGACTGTATGCACTCGAAGGGAAAGCCCATCGCCACGGCGCGGTAGTCCTGGCCGCCGTAGCCGATGGCTGCACACTGGTCGTTGCTGTAGGCCATGATGCTGAAGGCTGGTGCTATTGGCTGGAGTATGTCCGGCCGTGTGGCAGCATAGTGCTGCTCGTTCAGGTCGTGGTAGAAACTGAATGAGGTGCCCATGCCCCTCACTTGTTCGTTGCAGTCGTCGCTCTTGCCGCCATACTGACATTTCAGCACGTCGGCCAGAAACTGCTGCTCTGCCGGTGCTGTCATGTCGCTGCTCAGGTAGGCACCGCTCACGAGGAGTGCTCCGCCGCGCTTCACATACTGCTTCAGAAGCGTCTGCATCTGTGGGGTAAACGTCTTGTAGCTCACCAGCGAGTGACCGTCGTTGCGCTCCAGTCCGAGCACCAGGTCGATGAGGTCGTAGTCCTTCAGCGGCAACTGCGACAGTGCTTCTTTGGCGCAGCTCACCACAGTGTAGTCTCTGGCGGCTGCAATGGCATCGGCATGGGTGCGCACGTAGTTGAAGTCGTTGCCGGCAATGATGCGGCCTGCCAGCTCCTGCGTGGAGAACCCCAAGCCCGTGGAGTCTTCAATTCCTATTTTGCTGACATCGAACGACTGCTGGCGTCCCAGCCAACCGGCTGTGGGGCCATACGTGATGCCCAGGTCTTCGTCGAGGTCAAAGCCTTGGCCCATGATGGCTGGCGACGAAACGCGCTTAAAACCGTTGACCACGAGCACCGTGTTCTTCGCTTTGGGATGCCAGTAGGCCGACAGCACCTCTGTGGGAAAACTGCGACCGCCCTTGTTGGTGGCTTCCACATAGAACGAGTACAGCACGTTGGGCTCCAGTTCCAACCGGCAGCCACTGCCGTTCAGCGGTTGACCATTGTCGAATGCGCCTTGTTCGGTGGCTGTGTAGAGTAGGTAGCCGGTCGGTTTGGCCGAAGGCTCCTGTGGGTCGTTTACGGGCTGCCACGTCAGAAACGCCTCACCGCTGCGCTGGTCAATCTCTACGCGAAAGTTGTTTGGCGTGAGTGGTGCAACCGTATAGTCGGCATCATCATGCATGCCGTGGATAAAGCGCAACAGCGTCTTATACACCGAGCGCGCCAAGGTGAAACGGAAGTTCGGGTCTTGTCCGAAGCGCATGTCGCCGAAGTTCTGGTGCGAAAGGGTCTCGAAGATACTGCTGGGCACCTCGGGCAATCGCGTCTCCGAATAGTTGCGATCCCACAGATGGCGTATCGACCATGTGCCGTAGGTGTTCTCTAAGTCGCGCTGCGCGTTGTTGAGCAACTGCCCGGCAAGGTTGAAAGAGGCTTGTCGTGAGACGCCGGCAGCGAGCAGACGGTCGTGGAAGTTGGTGGTGCAGATGGCCAGCGAACCGTGCACCCCTTCACCTGTCGGCGTATGACCGGCATCGCTGTGGATGGCCAGCGACAGTTCTATGGGCACGCCTAAACCGACCTGGTTGGGCACGTAGCACGACCCACCGGCCAGATAGTTGGTCATGAGCGAGCGCACGTTGATGTCGTCGGCATAGTCGTTCTGACCGTCTTTGCTGCTATATACGTTGTAAGGCATGCCGGCCCATTGGGCTGCATAGCGGGCTCCCTCTAAGAATCGGGGCATGCCGCTCACCTCACCACCGCGCTCAATGTTGCCCATGCCACCGCCAAAGCGAACGGCATCGGCGGTCACGTACCCCTTGCTGTGGCGACTCTGGTTGCTCAGCGTCACGCGGTTGAACTCCGATGAGCCGCGGTCGAAGTCGAACGTGCCGAGATAGACCCACGTCGAACCGCCCATCTGCTGGTTCACCTCGAACTCGGTTTTCTCGCCTTTGTGCCACACGGTGTAGTGGGCATCGTCGATACTGCCGTCCACCGTCTGGTAACTCACGTACACGGCGTAGCGTCCTTCTGCCGGCAAGTTGGGCTGGTAGCTAATCATGCTGTGCTTCGACTTGCTCTTCGTGACCTTCGCTATGCGGGCCGTGCCCTCGTCAAACGGGTTCTCGCCGTCTTGGTAGTGTCCTCTATGGAATGTAAATCCGGGGCGGCCGGTGTTTTTCCACGAGTGCTTGAAGGCCTGTTCGCGGTAGCTGAGCAGAGCCGTGTGGTCGTCGTTGTCGACGATGACCTCATGGCGTTGCAGGTCGCGCTCACGGGGCGTAAACACGTAGGCGCCTGCCCGTTCGAGCATCGGGATGAGGTAGGGAACCACGATGGTTGGGGTAAAGAGGTCTTCGCAGGTGGCGAAGAGTGCAGGCCGTTGCCAGCGCCAGTAGCCTTTCTGCTGGTCGTAGTAGCGGCCGTGGCTGGCCCAGAGGCTGATGTGCCGGTCTTGCAGACCCTCTTTGGCTTCAAATGGCAACGAAGTATTCTTCACCCAGGGTTGCCCCTTGTGCTCAATGTTTCCCCAGTTGTCGTTTTGTGCCGAGGCACAGAGGGTCGTCAGACCTGATATGATGAGTGTTAGAAATTTTTGCTTAAACATTTCCTATCGTGAAATTCTCGGGCTTGCGGCCCTTGAAATCTTTGAAGTAGCGTTTGATTTCGTGCATGTCGGCATCCAAATCGCCCGTAGGCACGATGGTGCGGGTGCACTGTATCAACTTCCGTTCGTAGTCGAGCCCATAGAGCAAGATGGGCATCTGTGCCTTGAGGGCAATGAAATAAAAGCCCTTTTTCCAGTCTTCCACGGGCTTGCGTGTCCCCTCTGGTGTGATGCAGAGGTGGAAGTGCTCGGCCTTTCGGGCTGTCTCGGCCATGGCGTCGGTCATCGACGTGTGCTTCTGTCGGTAGACGGGGATACCGCCCAACCGCTTGAAGATGGGACCGAGCGGCCAGAAAAACCACTCTTTCTTCATGAGAAAGTTCGACTTCAGCCCGTAGGCCTGGTTGTAAAGCTGTCCGACCACGAAGTCCCAGTTGCTGGTATGTGGTGCCAGACAGATGATGTATTTGTCAGGATGCTGCTCGGTCACTTCCACACGAAAGCCCATCTGCTTGCACAGCAGCCATTTGAAGAATTTCTGCCGCATGCTGTTACAGGTTGGCTATCTGGTCGATGAGTTCGCCTACTTGGGCAGAAAAACTTTCGCGCAGGTCGCGGTAGTATTTGGCAGGGCTCATGCCTGGCTCGGGGTGCGACACGCGACTGACGAAATCGCTCTCAGTCTTGATGATGGATGCCAGCACGGCGTCACCATTGGCTTTCACACCTTCAGCACCGTAGAGTGAAGCAGCAATGCATTCCACGAACAGTTCTTCACATATCAGGTTGATGCTTTTCTTGAGATCTCTCTTGTTTGCCATAATGTTATCTTGATTTTTAATTCATGCTACAAAGATACAAAAAAAAATGCAACTACCAAATCTTTTCTGTAATAACTTTGTAAAAAAGTGCACGATGGACTTCTTTCGACAGTCTTCCTCATACAACAAGTGCCGAGAACGCAGTGTTGCATTCCCGGCTCTTGGCTGGTGGTGGCGGTCGTTGTGGCCGCTATTTGGCAGCGTGCAGCCCCATCCGACCGTAGTTGGGCTGTGAGTAGTAGCCGTCGGGCAGTCGCAGCATGCTGTCGCCTACGGTGCCGTCCTTGTGGATTTCCAGGAACTGCTTGCCGTCTTGCACGTTCACCAGTACGCTGTCTGAACGATAGCCGTGTATGGTGTAAGCCCGTTGTGGGGCGGTTTTCACGATGAGCACACGGTTGTCGATGATGGCAATATTCTTGTTGGCGTAGATGTCGTCTACGCTCAGGCCGTTGACGAAGAAGTTCGGCCAGCGACGCAGACGGAAGCGTCCTTTCGTGAAGGGCTTCAAATCCAGGCCACCATGGTTCACAAACGTAGGTATGTGGTCGTAGTATTCGCGCCCGATGCCATCCCAGAAACATTGCTTGCCGCGGCTGTTGCGCCCTTCAAAGAAGTCGCCGTGGCGTGTCACCTGTCCGTAGAGCGCCATGTGTAGGTCGGTGCCGCGATTGCTAATCACCGTGGTCTTTCCGCCCAACACGCTCTGCGGGTAGTCGGCCAGGGCGAAGAACTCGCCGCCGTCTTGCAGGGGGCGCACCCTGCCGTAGCGGGGCTCACATGTCACCTTGCCGTCGAACATCACACCGTAGAGACCGTCTTGCAGGATGACCTCCACGCCCTGGTGCTTCTCGCCCCGCCGTTTGATGCGCACCATCTCTAAGTTCACTAACTCCTTTTGTGCGGTCTGCGGGTTCTTCAGCTCGTTCAGGTCTACCACCACCGGTCGCGACTGCTGTTGTCCTTTGCCCGAGAGCTTTCCGGAAAAAGTCAGTTGCCAGTCGCGCTCGTCTGTCGGCAGCCCGAACGTTTGGTACAGTCCTACGTTGTCTAAGATGAGCACCTGCGGCTTTCCTGGCGACACGCGCATGCCGCGACCCACCTGTTGCAGGTATTTCGAGAGCGACAGGGTGGGGCGGGCCAACTGGATAAACGCCACCTCCGGGCAGTCGAAGCCCTCGGAGAAGATGTCTACGTTGACGAGCACCTTCAGGCGTCCTTGCCGGTAGTCGTCCACTAACTGTTCGCGCTCGTCTGCCGGTGTCTTTGCGTCAATCACCGCACAGTCTACGCCCATCTGTTGGTAGTATTCGGCAATGTGCTGGGCATGCTGCCGGTCGATGGCATACACGATGCCCTTCTTCCCGTTGGCAAAGGCCCGATAGGTGGCATACAGATGACTAATCGACTCTGGCACGTCCATCACCGTCACCATCTCCTTCGTCTGGTAGTCGCCGTCCACGCCCCGCTTCTTCAGTCGCCGCACCTGTTGCAGGGCCCAGCTGTCGGGTGCTGCCGACACATACTCGAAGTCGCTCAGCCAGCCCTTGTCGATGAACGTCTGTATCGACCACGACTGCAGCAGTACGTCAAACAGGTCGGTCAGCGGCTCCCCGCTCAGTCTGCAGGGCGTAGCCGTCAGTCCTAAGACCTTCGCTTCCGGCCATCTCTCCCACAGCATCCTGTAGGTAGCTGCCGGTGCATGGTGCGCCTCGTCGATGATAATCAGCGCGTATTTTTTAGCGAATATCGGTGCGTCAGCCGCCGCCCGAGCCAACTTCTGTATGCTCTCCACCGTCACGTGTAGGGTAGGAGAGAGCCCTTCCACTGTTGCCTTAATCTGTTCGATGAGCTCCCGTCGGTGCGCCACGATAAGAATCTCTCCCGTTTCCCCGTCCTTTTGGAACGCCTGTAGCGGGATGTTCCTCATGAGCACCGTCTTCCCCGTGCCTGTCGGCATCTGAATCAGCACACTTCTATGCCGTTGCCACGCCCTTTCGAGCTGCCCCAGCATCTCTATTTGATAATCCCTTAAAAGCATCATGATTGTCAGTAAAAAATTGTCCCGCCGAGGTGAAGGCTTCAAGCCCCCATACGTACTTCTCTCTACGAGAGAGAAGGTAGTATGAGGGGGCGTAGAAGCGGCCTTCACCGAGGCGAATTTTTCAAAAAGAATTATGCTGTAATTCCCTTCGAATTATGCCGTAATTCTCCCCGAATTACAGCATAATTCTCCTCGCTTCATTTGTAAGATTTCCACCCTTTGCCCTTTGCCCTTAGCCCTTCGACCTTAGACCTTAGACCTTCGCCCTTAGACCTTCGACCTTAGACCTTAGACCTTTGACCTCAGACCTTTTCGCCCTTTCTTGCCTA
>CAMOTK010000007.1 GCA_946625715.1 uncultured Prevotella sp.
ACGTGGAGAGCGGCATCATCACCATCAAGCCCAAAGACACGGGCTGGGACGATGAATACTCGCAGATGACCCATTTCCACGAGCCCGTCGTGCCCAGCGACCACACAGCACCCCGTATTCCAACAACCCCAGAAATCAGATAAAAAGCAATGAACAAGTATCAATATAAAGTACAAGGCGTTGACTACGAAGTAGAGATTGAAGAAGTAGAGGGCAACGTCGCCAAAGTGAACGTGAACGGCATCCCGTTCGAAGTAGAGCTCAAGCAGCCCATCAAGCCCACCAGTCCGCTCAACAAGGTGAAGGTGGAAGCTCCCAAACCTGCTGCCCCTGTAGCCCCCGTGGCTGCTCCCGTAGCCGCTGCTGCTCCTGTAGCTGCCGGCGCCGGCACGCCGCTGAAGAGTCCGCTCCCTGGCACCATCACCGACATCAAGGTGCAGGTAGGCCAGCAAGTGAACGTTGGCGACACCGTGCTCGTGCTCGAGGCCATGAAGATGCAGAACAACATTGAGGCCGAGGTAGCCGGACAGGTGACGTCCATCTTAGTGAAACAGGGCGATACGGTCATGGAAGGTGCAGTTCTGCTGACCATCGGATAATTGACAATTGAGAATTGATAATTGACAATTGATAGTTTATGTGGCAATTCATTATAGACAACTTCAATGAGTTTCTCACCTACACCGGCTTTGCCAATGCCGAGGTGGGCAACCTCATCATGATAGCCGTAGGTGCGTTTTTCATCTACTTGGCCATCAAGCGCGACTTCGAGCCGCTGCTGCTCGTGCCCATCGGCCTGGGCATCATCTTAGGCAACATCCCCTTCCGTGGCGATGCCGGTTTGGAAATCGGACTCTACGAGGACAACTCCGTGCTCAACATCTTCTATCAGGGTGTGCGACAGGGTTGGTATCCGCCGCTCATCTTCTTGGGCATCGGTGCCATGACCGACTTCTCGGCATTGCTGGCCAATCCTAAGCTGGTGCTCATCGGCGCAGCTGCGCAGTTTGGCATCTTCGGCGCCTACATGTTTGCGCTGGCCATCGGTTTCGAGCCCGACCAGGCAGCAGGCATTGCCATCATCGGTGGTGCCGACGGTCCTACGGCCATCTTCCTCTCGTCGAAGCTTGCTCCCAACCTGATGGGTGCCATTGCCGTGTGTGCCTATAGCTACATGGCACTCGTGCCCCTCATTCAGCCACCTATCATGCGCCTGCTCACCACGAAGAAGGAGCGCGTCATCAAAATGAAGCCCGGCCGCGAGGTGAGCCAGACAGAGCGCATCCTCTTCCCCATCATCGGCTTGCTCATGACGACCTTCATCGTGCCCTCGGGCCTGCCCCTCTTAGGCATGCTGTTCTTCGGCAATCTGCTGAAGGAGAGCGGTAAGACCACACGTCTGGCCAAGACGGCAGGCGCAGCCCTCAACGACATCGTCGTGATGCTGCTCGGTCTCACCGTAGGCTGCTCCACACAGGCCAGCGAGTTCCTGACCATGAACACGGTGTTCATCTTCGCCATCGGCGCTTTTGCCTTCGCCATTGCAACGGCCAGCGGCGTGCTGTTTGTGAAGCTGATGAACGTGTTCCTGCCTGCCGACAAGAAAATCAATCCGCTCATCGGCAATGCTGGTGTGAGCGCCGTACCTATGGCAGCCCGCATCTCTCACAACCTCGGTCTGGAATACGACCGCCACAACTATCTACTCATGCACGCTATGGGCCCCAACGTGGCCGGCGTCATCGGTTCGGCGGTAGCTGCCGGTGCACTGCTCGGATTCCTTAGCTAATCAGAAAAGAACATGAACAGAGAACGTCCCAAAATAGCCATCATCGACCCCAACACGCTGTCTGTGTTGGGGCTCAAGGCTATTCTGCAAAACGTGATGCCCATCATGACGGTCGACACGTTCGGGTCGTTCAGCGAGCTGCAAGCCAACAAGCCCGAGCAGTACTTCCACTACTTTGTGGCAATGAACGTAGTACTCCAGAATCGTACGTTCTTCCAGGCGAACAGACGCAAGACCATTGTGCTCACCCTGTCGCTCGACAGCGCCAGTCAGCTGAATGAGTTCCACAGCCTGTGCATCAACGTACCGGAAAAAGAGCTCATCCGCTCGTTGCTCGCTATACAGCAACATGGGCACCCTCAAGGCAAGAACATGCCGGAACTGCCTCAAGCGCTTCAGCAGAAGATTCTGACCGACCGCGAGATTGAGGTGATGTCCCTCATCGTGCAAGGATATATTAATAAGGAGATAGCCGACCGGCTGAATATCGGTCTGGCCACGGTGGTCACCCACCGCAAGAATATCATGGATAAACTCGGCATGAAGAGTGTTTCAGCACTCACCATCTATGCTGTGATGCACGGCTACGTAGACATCAACAAGATATAACACAAAACCATAATCAGACTATGAAAACAACCATCAAACGAAGCTGTTTCACCTTGCTGCTGGCAGCCTGCACCCTTGGGCTGCAAGCCGCAGAGGACAACGACACCATCAAGCATGAGAATTTCGGGCAAAAGCTCTTGAAACCTGTAAAATGGATTATCCACAACTGGAGCGACTTCGACAAGAACTACGCCGTGCCATCATTCTACAACTGGGCAGTACAGTTGCAGAATTCCACCACTTTTGAATGGCTGCGTATGTCGACACCCGAAGGCATGACCATACACATGAACTCGCGATTGAGCAACCGATTCGGCCCTTATCTCGGATGGCGATTCCTGTTCTTCGGTACGACTATCGACCTGAATGCACTATCGAACTCTACGAAGCGCAAGAATGAGTTCACGCTGTCTATCAACTCGAACCTCGTGAACATCGACCTCATCAGGCGCAGGACGGGCGGCGACTTCAATATTAACAAGCTGTTGTTCAATTCGCCTTACTTTGGAGAATTAGATTTGACTGAATTAAGCCGGATCTACGATTTGGGTGACTACATCAACAACAGTCTGACGGGTGTGAACATCAACTACTTCACCAACCACAAGAAATACTCCAACCCTGCTGCTTTCTCCAATGGCGCCATTCAGCTGCGCTCCGTCGGTTCGCCCATTGTCGGCTTGGGCTTCACCCACCAGAAGGTAGAAAGCTATATCACCGACTTGTTTACTTCCCTTTCGAGCGTAATGATTGTTGACGAAAATAGCAATAGAATCGTCGACGATGATGATTTGCAAAGACTAAACGACCTTTGGGAACAGTCGGAATCGGATTACTACAAGGCATTGGGTGTCTACTTGGACAATCTCTGGCCCTATCTGAAAATCAACGACGAATATTCCAAGCTCACACGCACATTCCTGACCAACCGCATTCCTACCGTCACAAAGGTCAACGACCTGCACCTGCAGTTGGGCTACACCTACAACCTGGTGTTCTCGCGCCGTCTGCTGCTCGGCATGTCGGCTGTTATCTCGCCCAGTTTGAAGTTTATCTCGGCCACCAACAAAGGCGGACTGTCCTACGAGATGGCCGACCAGCTCTCTGCACTCATCGAGAAGTACGAGGGTCGCCAAGTGCCTGCCAGCGAGTTCCGCTTTGAGAAAAAGCAAACGCACTTAGACGCCAACTTCTTTGCACGTGCCAGTCTGACCTATAACTTCAACCGCTGGCGTGCAGGCATCAATGCCTCGTTCAGCAATTACCTCTTCAAAGACAACAAGAGGGGCATGTCTATCAACAACGGCTATGGCAACGTCGACGTGTACGTTGGCTACTGCTTCGGACGCAAGAAAGACTACCGCTACAACGGTCCTCTGCGCAAGGAATATATCGCCGCAGCACTCACACCACAACAGATTGAGGAGATGAAGGACACGATGCCCAAGGGCAATCTGAACGACGGCAGTTCGTATCTGGCAGCGATGGGCAAGACAGGTCGCTATCATCAAGACCACTTCGACTTGGGCATCTACGGCTGTGACCTTGTGAAGGGGCCCGACGGCAATTACGGCAGCTATGAGATTCAGGACGGCTACATCACGCCTGGCGAAGATACAGAAGGCAAACTGAGAGTTGGCACCGTGCTGCCCATCAACAAGAACGGCCGCTTCTCGCTGCAGGCCGGCCACCACAGCGGCATACGTGCCGGTATGTGGTGGAAGTCTCAGTTAGGCATCAACCAGATTCCCAACCAATGGTACCCAGAGATGCTGCACTATGCCCTACGCGGCAAACTGACACTCTATCTGCGTGGTCGCATCTTTGGTACGAAGAAACCCGTGAAGGTCGAGATTGAAGACTTCTGCATCAATCACGGCAAGGAGACCCAGAACTTCTTCCAGATGGGTATCAAGTCGTTCTACTCGCGTTCTACCTATAGCATCGAGGGCAGAATGAAGGTCAACGACCGTCTCTGCCGCGTCTACATCGAACAGAAGAAGCGCGGCAAGGAGACCATGCTCTTCTTCTCGCGCGTCTACGAGTCGAACTCCACCTGGATGTCGTTGCTCGACGGCAACCGCACCATCGGTTCCATCTCCTTGCCTGGCACCCACGATGCCGGAACGGCCTCGCTGCCCGAATCGCCCACATTCAAGTTCGGCCACACGCAGAACTTTGCCGTCATCGACCAGTTGCGCGACGGCATCCGCGCCTTCGACATCCGTCTGAAGAAGGATTTGCGCTATGGCCACACGATGACCTGCCGCGAGAGTTTCGACAGCACGATGGTCGACTTCGACAAGTTCCTGAAGGACCACCCATCCGAAGTCATCATTGCCATGATTGGCAGCGACGAAGCCGGCCACAAATGGGATCCCGAGCTGACGAAAAACTACAAGAAACTCATCAACAAGTACCCACACCTGTTTGTAGAGGACTTCAAGCCCAGCGACAAGCTCGACGATGTGCGCGGCAAGATTCTCGTCATCCGTCGTCAGGAAGAGTGCCCCTTCGGCAAGCTGCTGAAGTTCACCGACAACGCCGTGTTCGACTACGACTGCTTCCATGTGGAAGACGTCTACAAGGAGTTCAAGACGTGGAAGAAAATCAAGCTCGTGGAGCAGAACATCCGCGAAGCCTACGAGAACGAGGACCCCAACAAGTGGTACATCACGTTCAACAGCATCTCGTGGTCGCCCCGTCGCCATAACCCCTACAGCTATGCCTGGGGCGGCAAGGCCAAGAACATTCGCAAGCCCATCAACAAGAACTTCCGCGAGTTTGTAGAATTGAAAGACTACACCGACTTCGGCATCGTGTTCATGGACTTCTACAACGACCACGGCGACAACCCGCAGATTGTGGAAACCATCATCAAGTCAAACTTCCATCGTCAGGACGAATAATAAAAAACAGTAGCAAAATTACAGCTTGACAGCCGAGATGTCTACGAGGCCATTGACAATGGCGTAGATGGTAAGGCCGGCAGGCGAGTGTATTTGCAGTTTGCGTGCAATGTTTCTGCGATGCGTGATGACCGTATTTGTGGAAATGCAGAGGTGGTCGGCAATCTCCTTGTTCGACATGCCCTGCACCACCGATATGATGACATCCTTCTCGCGCTCGCTCAGCGCATCGGCATCGGCCCCCTTGAAGACCATGCCCGTGATGTTGCGTGTGACGTCGCTCTGCTTCGATATTTGCTCCAGGCGCCGAATGGCCGGCACGAAAATATTGTCTTCCACCATCGCATGGCGGCGCAGCCATTCCTCGTTGTCGTAGATGTCGTGCAGCGTGGCCGTCAGGCGGTTGTTGTGCAGACCGTCGCTGGGCAGATACTTAATAATAAGTAGTTTCAGCTCGCGCAGCTTCTTGTCGGCGGCGCCGTGATGGCGCGAGAACGTCTCGATGCTATACTCCGCAGTGGGCTTGCCGTCGAGCAGCAACTGCACGTAGGGGAAGAGCGTCTTCTGCTCGTACTTCATGTGGCGCCTGATTTCCTGCGCATACTCGTCGTAGATGCGCAGGATGAGCTGCGACATGGGGTCGCCGGGGAAAATACTCTCTTCCAGCTGTCGGCGAATGAACGGCAACTGGAAATCCAGGAAATAGGCGTGGCTGGCTTCCAGATAGTGCATCAGCGTGGGCACGCTCAGCAGTTCATCGTTCTCTGCATCACTATAGCCGTTGATAGTGAAATTCACCACAGCAAGGAACGTGTAGGTGTCTACATCGTTGTCCTCACATGTTTCTCTGACTGTCTTGTCGCCAAAGCCCAAGCTAATGCCAAAACTGCCTAACGACTGCAACAAATCGTAGTTGTCACGGATGAGCGAAATCATCTTGTCGTCGGCTTCATACATCTTCTGATTCTTCATCGTGCGTACCTTATTTATTAATTACGGCTGCAAAAGTACGTATTTTTTTCCAATTTCACAATCACTAAAAGTAGGTATTGCACGTTCTATGCAAACTCCGTACCTTTGCACCTGATTTTAGAAACGCTCACAAAAACAAGACATGAACAGTAGAAAAATAAAAGCAATGTGTGCTCTCATGCTGACGCTGACAGCAAGCACGACAATGGCGCACACGAACGCCACCGACAGCGTAGCCGCCACTGAAGCTACGCCCACCAACAAAAGCCGCTTCAGCTTGGGAGCCTACGGCGAGGCCGTGTTCAGCCGCAATTTCTACAGCCAACACTTCAACAGATACAAATATCCCGAACAACACAAGGACGACCCTGCGCACGGCCGTTTCGACTTGCCCCACGTCACCGTCAACATGGGCTATGACTTCGGTCACGGCTGGTCGATGGGCATGGAGATTGAGTTTGAGCACGGCGGTACGGAAAGTGCCGTAGAGGTAGATGCCGACGAGTCGGGCGAATACGAGGCCGAGGTAGAACGCGGTGGCGAGGTGGCCCTCGAACAGTTCTGGATACAGAAATCGTTCTCGCGTGCCCTGAATCTGCGCGCCGGCGAGATTGTGGTGCCCGTAGGTGCCACAAACTACGCTCACATGCCTACGGAGTTCTTCACGGTCTATAGGCCTGAAGGCGAAAACAGCATCCTGCCCTGCACGTGGCATCAGACGGGTATTTCGCTTTGGGGCCGACTGAAGGACTGGCGCTACGAAGTGCAGTTTCTGTCGGGCCTCGACTCCGAGCGCTTCGGCGCCGAGAGCTTTGTACACTACGGCGCCACCAGCGTCTACGAGTTCAAGCTGGCCAATAGCTTTGCCGCTGCCGCACGCATCGACAACTACAGCATACCCGGCCTGCGCCTAAGTCTGAGCGGATACTACGGCCACACGTTCAACAACACCATGAAGAGCCACAACAGCGCCACTTACGACAAGTGCAAGGGCGCGCTGGCCATCGGGTCGTTCGACTTCCTGCTCAAACGTTGGAACTGGGTGGTGCGCGGCAACTTCGACTATGCCCACCTGGGCGATGCCTCGCTCATCACGACGTTCAACAACTCCTTCCCCAAGCACACGCTGCAGGACGGCTCGCCCTCGAAGCGCCAGCCCGTGGGCAGCGATGCCATAGCCGCAGGCATCGAGGCCGGCTACAACATTCTGTCGCAGTTCAGCGGCATACGTCCCAACCAGAAGCTCTACGTCTTCGGTCGCTATGAATACTACAACCCGATGAACGCCGGTGCCTACAAGCTGACCTACCTGTGGTGCAAGAAGCACCGCTTCGCTGCTGGTCTGAACTACTACCCCACGAAGCAGATTGTGGTAAAGGCCGAGTATTCGCACCGCCATTTCGCCAACCCCTACAACGACGAGCCCGCCCTGAACCTGGGCATCGCCTTCTCTGGCTGGCTTCTGTAGAAAAAAAACACTATTCAATATAAAAAAAAGGTTTTATGAAGCAAATGAAAACAATCACAAACATGGCTGTTGCAATAGCACTTATGGCAACAGTATTCACTTCGTGCAGCAAAGACGAAGAAACAACCGCTACGGGCCAGAACGAAGAACTGGCACAGGTGAACAAATCGTATGTAGAGAACACCGTCTACGCCACCTACACCCGTCTGGCCGACGAGGCTGAAAAGCTGTCGACCATGTCGGAAGACTTCGAGAGCCAGGACGCACTCGTTGCGCTCTGCGACCAGTGGAAGACGACGCGTAAGTTCTGGGAGTTCAGCGAGGCCTTCCTCTTCGGAGCCGCATCAGGCTACGGCATCGACCCGCACATCGACACCTGGCCGTTCGACGTAGCAGCCTTCAACAACCTCTTCTCCAAGTACCACCCTGCCACCAGCGAGGCCGACGCCAAGATTATCGACGAGCAGGTGGCCACAACGCAGAACTTCACCGGTTTCCACGCTATGGAGTACATCATCTTCCGCGACGGTGCTCCTCGTCAGCTCGCCGACATCACTGCCGACGAACGCTACTTCGTGAAGGCCGTGGCTGCCGACCTCTATCTCTCGGCCTGCCGTCTGGAAGCCGCTTGGAAAGGCACCGCTAACGTGAAGGCTGCCCGCCAGCAGCTGCTCGAAGAGACCGACATGACGCCTGCCGACTTCTTCGGCGAGGAGTTCATCAATGCCGGCAAGGCCGGTTCGCGCTATAAGACCATCACCGATGCCGCTCTGCAAATCATCGGCGGTTGCCAGGACATCATCGGCGAGGTGGCCGAAGGCAAGATTGGGTCGGCCTATCACGGCGACGACACCAACTACATCGAGTCGCCCCATGCCTACAACTCTATTCAGGACTTCTACGACAACGTCTTAGGCTGCAAGCATGCCCTCTACGGCGGTCTGACCGTCGAAGGCACAACACCCGACGCCAAGTCGCTCATCGCCTACAGCCAGAAGCACTATCCCGCCGAGACGGCCGTCGTCGTCAACGCCTTAGAGACGGCCCTCACTAAGGTGAACGCCATGAAGCGTCCGTTCGTCAAGAACTACACCGACGCTTCTTGCGGTGAAGCCATCGATGCCC
Organism: uncultured Prevotella sp.; assembly: GCA_946625715.1. GTDB lineage: Bacteria > Bacteroidota > Bacteroidia > Bacteroidales > Bacteroidaceae > Prevotella. Next base: position 8,873 of record CAMOTK010000007.1, read on the forward strand.
TCGACGCCCTCGACGAGGCACTGAGCGACCTGGGACTGAAGTTCATGGGCCAGTAAACATCCATTTAAAACACTAAACAAACATGAAACGAACGCGATTCATCTTCGGCTGCCTGCTGACGGCATGCGCCGCACTCCCTCTCACCAGCTGTTCCGACGACAAGGAGACAGCCATCGACGAAGAGAAAACCACCGACTACGACCCCGACGAGTTCTACGCCGGCGGCAAGCTCGGCACGGCCTTCAACGCTACGAAGTCGGCCTTCGAGCAGCCATCGGGCGCTGTTGAAGCCCAGGGGCTGAGCCACGCGTTTCAGATGGGCGAATACGCCTTCGAGCGCGACTACAACCAGAATCAGAGCGGCGCCTTCCACGGCCTTGGCCCTGTGATGGTGCGCGTGGGTTGTCTCTATTGTCACCCGTCCTACGGCTACGGCAAGCGCACAGAGCAGTATCGCGCCAAGGAGATGGGCAACGGCTATCTGCTCGTGGTCTACGACAAGAAGACCGATGCCTACATCCGCTCGGTGGCCGGCATGCCTCAGACGCTGGCTGTTGCACCGTTCAAGGCACCTATCGACGAGACGAAAATCAAGATAGACTGGCTGGAATATACCGACGAGTGGGGCAACAAGTTCCCCGACGGCGAGCCTTATTCGCTCATCTATCCTGAAGTGACCATCCCGGCCGATGCCTACTATGCACCCATCATCGTGCAACGCGACGGCAAGGACGTCGAGGTGGGTGTCGACGAGATTGGCGTGAAGCTCGAAGCCACCATCGGCATCTACGGCACGGGCCTGCTCGACGCTATTCCCGAGGAAGACATCATTGAGCAGTGGAAGAAAGAGGCATCCTTCGGCGCACAGCTCAACCCGGCTTTCTTCAAGGACGGCGAGTATGTGGGCTGGTACTCCAACGCCCTGACGGGCACGAAGTATGTGCGTCGTTTCACCTACGCTCTGAGCCGTGGCCCCGTGCTCGATGCAGCCGGCGCCAACGCTATATGGAACATCACCAACGTGACGCGCTCCGACCGCCGCTACCACTATCTCGACCTGGCCGGCAAGTACTATGCCGAGACCTCGTCGAAGGACCCCGACGTGCAGCGCGACTTCTACACCTACTTCCCCGAGTGGAACAAGACGGGCAACGTGGAGAAGGACATCTACAACTACCTCACCAGCCGCGAACTGCCGGTTGAGATGAACGACGAAGAGTACAAGAACTTCATGGTATGGCACCGCGGACTGGCCGTTCCCGCCGCCCGCGACGTAGACACGAAGACCTTCCAGCTGGGCAAGAAGAAGTTCACGGAGATTGGCTGTGCACAGTGTCACCGCCCGTCGTGGACTACCGGTCCCGACCACATCAAGGACCCCAACGGCATGTTCAAGAACGACACCGACATGCCTCAGTATCCCAACCAGAAGATATGGCCCTACACCGATATGGTGCAGCACCGTCTGTTCATGAAGAACGACATACGCACGGGCTGGTGTCGCACCACCCCACTCTGGGGCCGCGGCCTGTCGCTCATCGTGGCCAACCACCAGGACCGTCTGCACGACCGTCGTGCGCGCAACGTCATCGAGGCCATCATGTGGCACGGCTCTGCCCAGAGCGATGCCCGTCGCAGTGTCGAGAACTTCCGCAAGCTGAGCAAGGAAGAGCGCGACGCGGTGGTCAAGTTCATCAACTCCATCTAAGGACATGAAGCTAAGACATATTCCCTTTATCATTCTTGCCGTCATCATCCTAACCTTGATGACGGCAACTTTTGTTGAAAAGAGCACCGACACCGACACCGTCATGCGGCTCTTCTACGGCTCTTGGTGGTTCATAGCCCTCTGGGCTTCGCTGGTTGTCAGCGGCGGCATGCTGCTCGTCAGCGAGAAAGTGTGGCGCAAGCCTGCCACGATGCTCCTCTACTGTGCCTTCGTGCTCATCCTTGTGGGGGCACTCGTCACCCACCTGTGGGGCATGCAGGGCGTTACCCACCTGCGCATGGGCGAGAAGCAGACGACCTTTGTCGACACCGAGACCGACCGCCAGACCAACTTCCCCTTTGAAGTCAGTCTGAAAGCCTTCGAGGTGAAGAACTATCCCGGCACGTCGTCGCCCATGGACTATCACAGTACCATCGAGATTGCCGACGGCGACCGCCGGCAGGAGCTCCACGTGGCCATGAACGCCATCGGCGAGTATCGGGGCTACCGGTTCTATCAGGCCGGCTACGACAACGACGAGCAGGGAGCCACACTCGCCATCAGCCACGACCCATGGGGCATCGGCATCACCTACACCGGCTACGGACTGCTCTTCCTGAGCATGCTGCTGCTCATGGTGCTGCCACGCGAAGGCTTCCGCCTGATGCTCTCGCGCAAGGCTGCCACCATCCTCGCCCTCATGCTGGCCCTGCCTGCGCTCCGCGCTGCCACGCCCCACACGCTGGCCGAGGCCGAAGCCCGACAGCTGGGCGACCTCTACATCTACTACAACGGGCGCATCTGTCCGCTGCAGACGATGGCCAAGGACCTCACCACCAAGCTCTGCGGCCATCAGAGCTTCAAGGGCTACACGGCCGAGCAGGTGCTCTCGGGATGGATGCTCTTCCCCACCGACTGGATAGAGGAGCCCATCATCAAGGTGAAGGGAGCCGTGGCCCGCCACTTGGGCATCGAAGGCAAATATGCATCCTACAGCGAGTTTCATCGCGACAACGGCTACCTGCTCGACGACGTGCTCTACGAGATTCATTCTGGCGCACACGTCGACAACGCACGCGACTTTCTGGAAGCCGACGAGAAGATGAACATCATACGCATGGTGCTCAACGGCGAACTGCTGAAGCTCTTCCCCTGTCGCACAAGCGACGGCATCACCTGGTACACGCCGGCCGACCCGCTGCCGGCCGACATGGAGAAAGGCAAGTGGATGTTCACCAAACGCTCGCTCGACTATCTGAGCGAACTGGCCTGGACCAACCAGCAGCAGGCGGCCGCCGACGTGATAGGGAAAATAAAGACCTACCAGACGAAGGAAGCCGCAGGCATGCTGCCCGGCGAAAAGCTGTTCAAGGCCGAGAAGCTATACAACAGTCTTGAACAGACGCGCACCGCCGCCATGATTCTGCTCACCATCGGCTTGCTGGCCTGTGTGGCCTACACGCGTGCATGGATTAGCCGGCGGCGCGTAAACCGCTTTGTGGGCATCGCGGCCAACACGGTCGTAGCCCTCGCGCTGGTCTACCTGCTGTCGGTCATGTGTCTGCGCGGCTACGTCAGCGGCCATCTGCCCTTCTCCAACGGTTTCGAGACCATGCAGTTCATGTCGCTGGCCTCGCTGCTCATCACCCTGGTGCTGCAACGCCGCTTCATGCTGGCCATGCCCTTCGGCCTGTTGCTGGCAGGCATGACGCTGCTGGTGGCCATGATGGGCGGCAGCAATCCGCAGCTCACGCCCCTCATGCCCGTACTTGCATCGCCGCTGCTGTCGCTCCACGTGTGCATCATCATGCTGGGCTACGCCCTGTTGGTCTTCATCATGCTCAATGGTCTCACGGCCATCATCTTGAACCTCTCCAACCGCCGCAAGCACAAGGCGCAGAGCGAGCAGCAGATTGGTCAGCTGACGCGCATCTCGCAACTGCTACTCTACCCCGCCGCCTTCTGTCTGGCCGCCGGCATCTTCATTGGTGCCATCTGGGCCAACCAGTCGTGGGGACGCTACTGGGGCTGGGACCCCAAAGAGGTGTGGGCCCTCATCACGCTGCTGGTCTACGCCGTCGGGTTCCACGCCAAGCATCTCGCTTGGCTACGTCGTCCGATGGGCTTCCATGTGTACATGGTGCTGGCCTTCCTCACCATCCTCATGACCTACTTCGGCGTCAACTTTTTCCTCGGAGGCATGCACGCGTATGCGTAAAAATGTGTAGCGTTTTAACAGTGTTAATACAGCGTTTTAACATAGGCAATTCGCTGTTTTAACAATGTTAATACAGCGTTTTAACATTTGCTCTCCAAATTGCATCATCCGCGCGGCCTTTCTGATGCTGCAATACGTCGATAATAAGATAAAAACAGCCGCCGATGGTTTTGCCCATCGGCGGCTGCTTCTTTTATATTAATTAATGTATGTGCGCTGGTGCTTACTTGGCGTAGGCCACAGAACGGGTTTCGCGGATGACGGTGATTTTCACCTGACCGGGATAAGTCATCTCGTTCTGAATCTTGGTGGCAATCTCGCCGCTGAGTGCCTCGGTCTCGGCATCGTCCATCTTGTCGGCACCGACAATGACGCGCAGCTCGCGACCGGCCTGGATGGCGTAGGTCTTCGTGACGCCGGGATAGCTCATGGCGATGGCCTCGAGGTCGTTCAGACGCTTGATGTAGGCTTCTACAATCTCGCGACGGGCACCGGGACGGGCGCCGCTGATGGCGTCGCACACCTGCACGATGGGAGCCAGCAGCGTCTGCATCTCCATCTCGTCGTGGTGGGCACCGATGGCATTGCAGATGTCGGGCTTCTCCTTGTACTTCTCGGCAATCTTGGCGCCATAGAGTGCGTGGGGCATCTCGCTCTCCTCGTCGGGCACCTTGCCGATGTCGTGGAGCAGACCGGCGCGCTTGGCTTTCTTCGGGTTCAGACCGAGCTCGCTGGCCATCACGGCGCAGAGGTTAGCGGTCTCGCGGGCGTGCTGCAAGAGGTTCTGGCCGTAGCTGGAGCGGTACTTCATCTTACCCACGATGCGCACCAGTTCGGGGTGCAGGCCGTGGATGCCGAGGTCGATGGCGGTGCGCTTGCCGGTTTCGATAATCTCGTTGTCGAGCTGCTTCTTCACCTTGGCCACCACTTCCTCGATGCGTGCGGGGTGGATGCGGCCGTCGCTGACCAGCTGGTGCAGGGCCAGACGGCAGGTTTCGCGGCGCACGGGGTCGAAGGCGCTGATGACGATGGCCTCGGGGGTGTCGTCGACCACGATTTCCACGCCGCAGGCGGCTTCGAGGGCACGGATGTTGCGGCCTTCGCGTCCGATGATGCGGCCCTTCACCTCGTCGTTGTCGATGTGGAACACGCTGACGCTGTTTTCTACGGCAGTCTCGGTGGCTACGCGCTGAATGGTCTGAATGACGATTTTCTTGGCCTGGGCGTTGGCGTTGAGCTTAGCCTCGTCCATAATCTCGTTGATGTAGGCAGCGGCGTCGGTGCGGGCCTCGTCCTTCATGGCTTCCACCAGTCGGCTCTTGGCTTCCTCGGCGCTCAGGCCCGAGAGTTCTTCGAGCTTCTCGCGCTCCTTGAGCTGCATCTTCTCGAGCTCTTCGCCCTTGACGGCGAGCAGTTTCTTCTCGTTGTCGATGCGCTGCTGCTGGTTGTCGAGCTCGTTCTTGCGGCGGCCAAGTTCTTCCTGGCGCTGGTTGAGCGACATCTCGCGCTGCTTCAGCTTGTTTTCACTCTGCTGGATGTGCTGGTTGCGCTGCTGCACTTCCTTCTCCAGCTCGCTCTTCTTGTTGAGGAACTTTTCCTTCACTTCGAGCAGTTTTTTCTCCTTGATGACTTCTGCCTGCTTGTCGGCATCGGCCATCTTCTCCTTGTATTTCCCGTTGAGTACCTTCAGGAAAACAAAATATCCGCCAACAGCTCCCAGAACGAGAGCAGCGACGGCTATCAGTATCACAAAAAAGAGGTCCATAAAAAAAATTAATTTATATATAGTTAATATTCGCTCTATTTCAATGCCTCTTCGATTTCAGAAGTAAGTTTAGAGAGAATATCAGCAAAGGGCGACGTGTCGTTCTTGGCACGTTCCATCTCATACCTGAGAGCTATCTCGACAAGGGTCATCAGCGCAATGGTATGGTCGCTCTTCTGCCCTTTATAGCGGTCGGCATAGGCATTGTAGCGCTCTGTGATGAATTTGGCGGCACGTCTATAGTACTCCTCTTCCTCGCGGTTGTGGAGCACCGTCATGATTTCTTCGTCATAGACGTGCAGTCTTATCTTGAGTTTCTCGTCCATTTGTTTACTTCTGCCATCGTTTCGCGGGCGAGTAGAGGGTTATCTCTCTCCGCTCAACACGGCAATACATTTGTTCACTTCGCGTATCAGACGGGCCAGCCGGTCTTTGGCTCCCTGCAGGTCGCCATCGGTGATTTCCAGCATCTTGGCCATCTTCAGCGCGTTGTAGTCCTGACCCGCCTGCTCCAATTTTGCCCGCAGCGACTTGATGTCCTGCTCGTTCTTCTCGACCTCGGAATACAGCTCCAAGTTCTCCTGCTTCAACTCCTGAAAACGGAGTATCAGCTGGCGGACACGGGTCTCGAACGTGGCTAAAATCTTCTCATTCTGAGTCATGACGTAATGATTTCTGAGACAAAGGTAGGTAAAAAATCGTAATTTTTCCTAATGCGTACCTTATATTTAATATATTTAATATTATTTAAAGGTATCAGTCGTCAGAATTCTTCTTAGGCTCCTTCTTGGCCAGCATCACCACGCGATAGACAAAATCGGTGACCCAGCGCTGCGAGAAGCCGAGCTTCTGGTTGTACTGGCGCACGCCGAGCACCGTCTTGATGACGCCGGCATCGGTGTAGTCGTTCTTGTTGAAAATGTCGTCGACGGTCTTCTCCGTCATCGCGTAGATGGTCTTTTTGAAGAAGCTGGGCACGCGCAACTTGAACTTCATGAGGTTGCTCGTGAGCATCATGATGTCCTGGATGAAGGCCTGGAACTGCAGCGTGTAGGGCTGCACGTCCTGCATCTTCTTGCAGCGGCGGTGGATGCTCTGGTCTATCTCCTTGCAGAAGTCGTCGCTCATGCCATACATCTCCTTGAGCATCTTCTTGCAGCGCGACTTCTCGCCTACGCCCAACTTGTTGTTCACGGTGGGCACCTTGAGCGTGGTCTTAAACACGCGCAGCTCGGGAAGGGCGGCCAGGTTGGTGATGCCCAAGTCGGCGGCCATCACAGCCTGGAAATACACACGAATGAGCGTCATGAAGTCTTCCATGCCGCCTGCTTTATTCTCACTATCGGCTTGCTGCCTACTGAAAAATTTTGATAAGAATCCCATAATACTTTGATTGTTATATAGTCCGTTTCAACGGAATTTGTGCGCAAAGTTACACTTTTTTCCCAACATTTGTGCAAAATTCACAGCAAAAATGACTCAAAACAAGAAAAAATGTGTACCTTTGCACCCCATATAACGTTATATTTATGAAAGGTATCGTTTTAGCAGGTGGAAGTGGCACACGCCTCTACCCTATTACAAAAGGCATCAGCAAGCAGCTGATACCCATTTTCGACAAGCCGATGATTTACTATCCCATCTCGGCACTGATGCTGGCAGGCATACGCGAGATTCTCATCATCTCGACACCCCACGACCTACCCGGCTTCCAGCGCTTGCTGGGCGACGGCTCGGAACTGGGCGTACGCTTCGAATATGCCGAGCAGCCATCGCCCGACGGGCTGGCACAGGCCTTCATCATCGGCGAGCAGTTCATTGGCAACGACTGCGCCTGCCTGGTGCTGGGCGACAACATATTCTACGGCTCGGGATTCACGGGACTGCTCAGGCAGAGCGTGGAGAACGCTGAGAAGAACGGACAGGCCACGGTGTTCGGCTACTACGTGAACGACCCCGAGCGCTACGGCGTGGCGGAGTTCGACGCCGAGGGCAACTGCCTCTCTATCGAGGAGAAGCCCGAACACCCGAAGTCGAACTATGCCGTCGTGGGACTCTACTTCTATCCCAACAGCGTGGTCGACATTGCCAAGCACATCAAGCCCAGCGCACGTGGTGAACTGGAAATCACGACCGTCAATCAGGAATACCTGGAACAGAAGCAGCTGAAGGTGCTCACCCTGCAGCGCGGCTTCGCATGGCTCGACACCGGCACACACGACTCGCTGGCCGAGGCCTCGACGTTCATTGAGGTCATCGAGAAGCGACAGGGACTGAAGGTGGCCTGCCTCGAAGAGATTGCCTATAAAAAGGGCTGGATAAGCCGCGAGCAGCTGGCCGAACTGGCCAAGCCCATGCTCAAGAACGGCTACGGACAGTATCTGGCACAACTCGCCAACGGAAAATAACAGAAAAAGATAAATATAAAAATGGAAGAAATCAAGAAAATTGAGTCCCCGGAAGGACTCGACAACTCAGCACAAAACGAAGAGGAATCATCGTTTGATTTCAGAACCCTCTTCACCATTCTCATCCTGAATTGGCAATGGTTCGTCCTGTCAATGTTCATCTTCATCTGCGGTTCGCTCATCTACCTGCGCTACAAGAGCCCGGTCTATCAGGTATCGGCTAAGATGCTCATCAAAGACGAGCAGCAGCAGCGCTACAGAAGCGGACAGATGCTGTCGAACATGCAGGACCTGGGCTTCATCTCCAACTCGGCCGGTATCGACAACGAGATTGAGATTCTGCAGTCGCACCTGCTGGCTCGCGAGGCCGTCAGAGACCTGAAGCTCTACACCGAGTATCGCTCCGATGGACGTCTGAAGGCGCAGCTCATCTACAAGACGCAGCCCATCAGCGTCGACATCGACCCGAAGCATCTCAACATCATGGACGAGGACATGCTGCCCATCAACTTGGAAATCACCAAAGATGAGGACGGCACCTACAACGTCAAAGGCGTGTGCTTCACGCTGGAAGGCCCCGAAGAGGGCTTCCCCATCGAGGGCTCGTTCCGGTCGCTGCCAGCCACCATCCGCACAGAGGCTGGTGTGCTCACGTTCACACAGAACAAGGGCAAGCACATAATCGCTATGAAGGAAGGCCGCAAGCTCTTCGTCAGAATCATGCCGCCGAAGTATGTGGCAACGAGGTATGTGAACAGCCTCAGCGTAGCACCCACGTCGAAGATGACGTCGATTGCACTGATGACGCTCAGCGACCAGAACGCAGAGCGCGGCATCGACTATCTGGAGAAGCTGGCTGAGGTCTACAACCGTCAGGCCAACGCCGACAAGAACGAGATTGCCAACAAGACGGAAGAGTTCATCAACGACCGTCTGGAGAAAATCAACCACGAACTGGGCGTCACCGAAGGACAACTGGAGAGCTATAAGAGACGCAACAACCTGACACAGCTGCGCATAGATGCCACTGAGACGCTGCGCAACTCGACACAGTTTGCTCAGAAGCTGTCTGAGGCCAACACGCAGATTCAGCTGCTCGACTACCTGCGCGAGTATGTGGAGAATCCCAACAACAAGTACGAGCTCATCCCCTCGAACGTCGGTCTGACCGACGCCTCGTCGGTGCAGACAATCGCTATGTTCAATAAGAACATTCAGGACCGCAACCGCCTGCTCCGCAGCTCAAGCGAGCACTCGCCTCAGGTGCAGACGCTCACCAGCACTGCCGACGACCTGCGTCGCAGCTTGCTCGTGGCACTGCAACAGGCACGCCGCAGTGCCGACATCACCCGCCAGGGCATTGAGAAGGAATATCGCAAGTACTCTGAGCAGGTGTCGAACACGCCTGAACAGGAGCGCATCTTAACTCAGATAGGACGCCAGCAGGAAGTGAAGTCGGGACTCTACCTCATGCTGCTGCAGAAGCGCGAAGAGAACTCTATCTCGCTGGCTGCTACTGCCGACAAGGGCCGACTGATTGACGTGCCGATGTTTGGCGGCAAGGTCAGCCCCAAGAGCGCCGTCATTCTGCTCGCCGCTCTGGTCATTGGCTTCGGCCTGCCCCTGCTCGTCATCTATCTCCTGCAGCTCATCCGCTACAAGATTGAGGGCCATGAGGATGTGGTCAAGCTCACCACTCTGCCCATCGTGGCCGACGTGGCACTGGCCAGCGATAGCGCCAAGAGCGCTGCCGGCATTGTGGTGCACGAGAACAAGAACGAGCAGACCGACGAGATTTTCCGTTCGATGCGTACCAACATCCAGTTCCTCATGAAGGAAGGAGAGAAGGTGATTCTCTTCACCTCGTCGACATCGGGCGAAGGCAAGACCTTCAACGCTGCCAACTTGGCCGTCAGCTTCGCACTGCTGGGCAAGAAGGCCATACTCATCGGTCTCGACATACGCAAGCCGGCACTCGGACGACTGTTCAACATCTCCGACCGCAGCAAGGGCGTCACCGCTCTGCTCACAAGAGACCACCTGACGATGGCCGACATCGAGTCGCAAATCAACCCCTCGGGCGTCAACAACAACCTCGACCTGCTGCTGGCCGGACCTGTGCCCCCCAACCCCACCGAGTTGCTGGCACGCGAGAGCATGAAGCAGATGATGGAACTGCTGCGCCAGAAGTACGACTACATCGTGCTCGATACGGCTCCCGTTGGTCTGGTCACCGATACGCTGCAGATTGGCAAGTATGCCGACGTCACAGTCTTCGTTTGCCGCGCCGACTACACGCCGAAGTCGAGCTTCAAGCTCATCAACACGCTGTCGGCTGAAAACAAGCTGCCCAACATGTGTGTCGTTCTCAACGGCGTCGACATGTCGAAGAAGAAGTACGGCTACTACTACGGCTACGGCAAGTACGGCAAGTACGGACGCTACGGCAGCTACGGCTACGGCTCATACGGCAGCTATGGCGGCTATGGCTACGGCAACAACTATAGCAACAAGGAAGACAACTCTATCAAGAAATAAAACCCTAACGCATCAATGACAATTGCAGTAGACTTCGACGGAACCATCGTCGAACACAAGTATCCGGAAATCGGCGCTGAGCGGCCTTTCGCTACCGACACCCTCAAGATGTTGATTAAAGACCGCCACAAGCTGATTCTCTGGACTGTGCGCGAAGGCAAATTGCTGGAAGATGCTGTCAACTGGTGTCGCGACCGCGGCGTAGAATTCTACGCCGTGAATCGCGACTATCCGGAAGAGACCATCGAGAACAACCAGCACTTCAGCCGCAAGCTCAACTCCATTGACTACTGGATAGACGACCGCAACATTGGTGGACTGCCCGACTGGGGCACCATCTACCGCATGATTAAAGACCACAAGACGTGGAACAACCTTATGGACGAAGAACTCCAGAACGCCACCATGTCCTACGAACCGCCAAGAAGCAAGAAGCCCTGGTGGAAGTTCTAAGAAACATAAAAGCATAAAAAAAGCTGTCATCAACATGTGATGACAGCTTTTTTTGTAACCTTCTGTATCGTGAGTTTACTTTACCTTCTCAACGATGGCCTTGAAAGCCTCGGGGTTGTTCACAGCGAGGTCGGCAAGCACCTTGCGGTTAATCTCGATACCCGACTTGCTCAGAGCACCCATCAGCTGCGAATAGCTCATACCGTTCAGGCGAGCGGCAGCGTTGATACGCTGAATCCACAGGCTGCGGAAGTTGCGCTTCTTGGTGCGACGATCGCGATAAGCGTAGGTCAGACCCTTCTCCCAGGTGTTCTTGGCTACTGTCCAAACATTCTTGCGGGCTCCAAAGTAGCCACGGGTGAGCTTAAGAATTCTCTTACGTTTTGCTCTTGATGCAACGTGATTTACTGATCTTGGCATAATTTTCTTTCTTTAAATGTTCGACAATAGGTTTTTTAACGGAGACACAACAGGTCACGAACCTGCTTCATGTTGCTGGTGTCTACAATCGTGTAGCCCTGCAAATTACGCTTCTGCTTCTTGGTCTTCTTCGTCAGAATGTGGCTGTGGTAAGCGTGATGTCTCTTAACCTTACCTGTACCGGTGA